>CAMLFJ010000100.1 GCA_946479205.1 uncultured bacterium
CGCTCGACCGCGTCCATCTCCTCGCGCGAGAGCTCGAAGTACGAGCGCAGCTCGACCAGCGGCAGCACCTGCCGCCGGGAGGCCTCGATGTCGGCGACCGGCGCGGCGGTCAGCGGCTCGCGGCGCCCGGTGTTGACCGCGGCCGCGGTGGGGCCGAGCGGGCCGTCGAAGTCCACGAGCTTCCGGCCCGCGAGCTTCAGCTTGAGGACGCGGCTGGCCTCGGCGTCGATCTCCTTCCACGCCGCGGTCGAGATGGGGGCGAGTTCCCGCTTGAGATTGTTCATAGCCCCTGGCCCCCCTTCAGGCTGCCGATACCGAGCGAGCCGCCGCCTCCACCCCCCGCGTCATCGCCCTCCGCGCCGCCGCCGGCCCCCGCCTGCTCGATCGCGATCAGCGAGCCGCTCTTGAAGAGGTACTCCTTGAGGTGGGCGTCCATGGTGGCGTCGCGCCGCCGGTACCACTCCAGCAACATCGCGAAGTGCTCCTTCTCCTCGTCGCGATTGTGGGCCAGGATGTCCTTCAGGTCCTGGTCGGTCGCCGCGTCGACGCGCTGATCGTACCAGTCGGCCGCCTCCAGCTCCTCCTGCATGGAGGTGAGCGCCCGGTGGTTGTCCAGCGTCTCCGGGCGCAGCTTGCTTTCCGATTCGTGGTATCCGGCCGAGTTCGCCATCATCGCTCCTTGTGAGGGACGGTCAACGCCATCGGGGCGCGGTCGAGCGAAGTCACGATACCCCAGCCGTACCCGCGCTTCAACCAGTTGCCGCCCTCCGAGCGCCCGGGGAGCGTGCTATGGTTGGGCGCGCGGAGGGCCTCCAGGAGGACGATGAGCGAGCCGGCGGAGCGTCACGAGTTCCAGGCCGAGGTCCGCGAGCTGCTGGACCTCATGATCCACTCCCTGTACTCGCACAAGGACATCTTCCTGCGCGAGCTGATCTCCAACGCCTCCGACGCCCTCGACAAGATCCGCTTCGAAGCGCTGAGCCGGCCGGAGCTGGCCTCCGGCGAGCCGGAGATCATCCTGGAGGCGGACGCGGCGGCCCGCACCCTGGCCGTGCACGACAACGGCATCGGCATGAGCCGGTCGGAGGTCGTCGAGAACCTCGGGACGATCGCGCGCTCGGGCACCCGCGAGTTCCTGCGGGCCATCCGCGAGGCCAAAGCGGCGGCCGCCCCGGAGCTGATCGGGCAGTTCGGGGTGGGCTTCTACGCGAGCTTCATGGTCGCCGATCGCATCACCGTCGTCACGCGGCGGGCCGGCACCGAGGAGGTCACCCGCTGGGAGTCGGTCGGCGACGGCAGCTACACGCTCGGCCCGGGCGAGCGCCCGGGGGCCGGGACCACCGTCACGCTGCACCTCAAGCCCCAGGATGAGGAGGACGGGCTCAACGACTACACGCAACCGGGGGTGCTCCGGGGCATCGTCAAGCGGTACTCCGACTTCGTGACGTACCCGGTTCGCCTGCAGGGCGAGACGCTCAACTCGATGAAGGCGATCTGGGCCCGCGATCGGGACGCGGTCACCGAGGACGAGCACCGCGAGTTCTACAAGCACATCAGCCACGACTGGAACGATCCGCTCGAGCACCTCGCGGTGCACATGGAGGGGAGCTTCGAGGCGCGCGCCCTGCTCTACATCCCCTCGAAGGCGCCCTTCGACCTGCACCACGGCGACGGCGGGCACCGGGGCCTGTCCCTCTACGTCAAGCGCGTCTTCATCATGGACGACTGGCGGGAGCTGCTCCCGCCGTACCTGCGCTTCGTGCGCGGGGTGGTGTCGTCGGACGACCTGTCGCTCAACGTCTCGCGCGAGATCCTCCAGAAGGACCGCCAGATCCAGGCCATTCGCAAGTATCTCGTCCGGCGGCTCCTGGCCGCCCTCAAGGAGATGAAGGAGCTGCGGCCCGAGCGGTACCAGACGTTCTGGGCCGAGTTCGGCGCGGTGCTCAAGGAGGGGCTCCTCGGACTCGAGGAGGAGCCGAACCGGCTCCTGGAGCTGGTGCTGGCGGCGTCCAGCGACGGCCCGGCCCCGACGTCGCTCGGCGAGTACGTGGCGCGGATGACGAGCGGGCAGCCCGCGATCTACTACCTGGCGTCCGGCTCCCGCGAGGCGGCCGAGCGGTCGCCGCATCTGGAGGCGGTCCGGGCGCGCGGCTACGAGGTGCTCTTCTTCCTGGACCCGGTGGACGAGCTCTGGCTGCGCATGCGGCGCGAGTTCGAGGGCAAGCCGCTCACGTCGGTGAGCCACGGCGGCGTCGACCTCGGGTCCCCGGAGGACGGAGGGACGGGGAGCCCCGTCTCCGAGGAGGTCGGCGAGCGCTTCAAGGATCTGCTCCTCGCCCTGCGCGCGGCGCTGCAGGACACGGTCAAGGACGTGCGCCTGTCCGAGCGGCTGACCTCGTCGCCGGCCTGCCTGGTCGGCGAGGCCGGCGACCTCAGCGCGCACTTCGAGGACCTCCTGCGACGGAGCGGGCGCGAGGTGCCGACGGTCAAGCGGGTGCTCGAGGTGAATCCGTCCCACCCACTGCTGACGCGCCTGCAGGCCTTCCACGCCGCGCACCCCGCCGACGAGCGCCTTCGCCGCTACGCAGCGCTGCTGCACGGCCAGGCCATCCTGGCCGAGGGCGGGACGCTGCCCGATCCCGCCGCGTTCAGCCGTCAGCTGACCGAGCTGCTCGTGGAGGCCGCCGCCGAGCCCTGACCGGGCCGGTCAGGCCTCGGCCGTGCTATCGTTGGCCCGCGCGGAGGGCACCATGGACCGGACACTCATCGCCAACACCACGATTCTCGACGGCAGCGGAGCGGCGCCGTTTCCCGGCGACGTGCTGGTGGAAGGCCAGCGCATCGTCGCGGTGCAGCGCGGGGGAGGGCTGCCGCGCGGGGAGGCGCGGGTCATCGACGGCGCCGGCGGTACCCTGATGCCCGGGCTCATCGAGCCGCACGGCCACGTGAGCTACCCCGACGCGGCCCGCAACTCGGACTTCACGCGCCTGCCCCCCGAGGAGCACGTGCTGGTGACCATGCGCAACGCGCGGACCCTGCTCGACTGCGGGTACACGAGCGTGCTCTCGGCCGCCTCGGCCAAGCCCCGGCTCGACGTGGTGATTCGCAACGAGATCGAGGCCGGCCGCATCCCCGGACCGCGCTACCTGGCCAACGGCCCGGAGATCACAGTTACCGGGGGACTCGGCGACGAGAACGCGCTGCACCTGCCTCATCTCGAGACGCCGACCTTCGCGTGGGTGGCCGACGGGCCCGACGAGGTCCGGCGGATCTGCCGGCTCCTGGTGCGCGAGGGCGTGGATCTGCTCAAGCTGAACATCTCGGGCGACACCGGGCCGCGGAACTCGCGCTCCCAGCGCGCGGTGATGAGCGACGCGGAGGTGGCGGCGGCCATGGAGGTGGCGCGGGCGAGCGCGGTGCGGGTGTGCGCCCACGCGCGCAGCGCCCAGTCGGTGAAGATGTGCGTGCGGCACGGGGTCGGGATCATCTACCACGCCAACTTCGCGGACGAGGAGGCGCTCGACCTGCTCGAGGCCAACCGCGACTGGTGCTTCGTGGCGCCCGCGGTGGGTCTCACCTACCAGGCGTGCTACGCGGCGAGCGAGTGGGGGATCACGCCCCAGATGGCGCGCGACCACGGCCTCCTGGAGGAGCTGGAGATCTCGGTGGCGACGATGGGCCAGATGCGCAAGCGGGGCATCCGGGTGCTGCCCGGGGGCGACTACGGGTTCGCCTGGAACCCCCACGGGACCTACGCGCGGGACCTGCTGCTCTTCGTGGACGTGCTCGGCTTCTCGCCGATGGAGACCCTGGTCGCGGCGACCCGGATGGGCGGCGAGATCATGGGCCGGCCCCACGAGCTGGGGCAGGTGAAGGCGGGCTACCTCGCGGACCTGCTGCTCGTGGACGGCGACCCACTGACCGACATCAAGCGGCTCCAGCGGCAGGACGCGCTGTTGATGATCATGAAGGATGGGCACCTACACAAGGGAGGATAGCGCCATGGCCGACCGACTCGTGCGACTGTTCACGCTGATCGCGATGCTGGGCCTCGGCTCCACGGGCGCCGCCTGGGCGCAGGAGTGCAACGGCACCGTCACCGCCGACGAGGCGATGAAGGCGGAGACCGCGCGCTACGCCGCGCAGACGTCCAACGACTTCGCGGCGATGGAGAAGCTGTTCGGCAACGACCTCACCTACAATCACTCCTCCGCGGTGAGCGACGACAAGACGAAGTACATCGACGCCATGCGCTCGGGCCGCACCAAGTATCGCAAGATGACCCCGAACGGGGACGTCCGGACGCGCACCTACGGCTGCATCGCGATCATCACCGGCACCGCGGTGTACGAGGTCACCGCGGGTGGCCAGGATCGCACGGTGCCGCTGCGCTTCACCGCCATCTGGGCGAAGCGGCCGTCGGGGCTCGAGTTCGTGTCCTGGCAGTCGACCGGCATTCCGAACCGGTAGACGCCCGGGCTGCTCGCCTCTTCAGTGGGGGGGTGCGGTTGGCGAAGCGCGGCCGCCGCGCCCTCCAACGGCCGGGACCTCGGAGAGGCGGCCGTCTACTTGGCCTTCGCTCCCTCTGCCGTGTTCACCCGCTCTAGCTTGGCCGAGCCACGGCCGTCTCCCCGGACGAAGAGGAGCACGTCCTTGCCGCCCTCCTGGATCCACGTGACGCGGCCCGCCGAGTTGGCGGACTGAAACGACGCCTTGCCGTCGGCGATCGTGATCCGGCCGACCGTCCGGACTCCGTTCGCGGCGGTGCCCTCGTACGCGCCGTCCGGCTTGATGCGAATCGCGGCCGCGGAGGCGCCGCCCAGGGCGCGCCATTCGCCGGCCAGGCTCTTCGCGCTGGTGATGGGCCGGTCCGATGCCGCGAAGGCGACGGCGGCCAGGCTGAGGATGATCAGGCACACTCCGAGTCGAAATCGCATGTGGTCCTCCCGACGACTTCCGTGCAGATTCGAGGCCAGGATGAGCGCCTGACATTTGGCCTACTTGCAGCTCGGCTGCCCGGGTGACGTGACGAGAAGCGGCGCTCGCTTGACCCGGGAACGGTTTCGGCTATCCTCGGGCGCATGAGCACGGTCCCGACGAAGGACGGCACGCAGATCTACTACAAGGACTGGGGCAGCGGGCCGCCGGTCGTGTTCAGCCACGGCTGGCCGCTCTGCGCCGACGCGTGGGAGGACCAGATGCTGTTCCTGGCGGCCCGGGGCTTCCGCTGCATCGCCCACGATCGGCGCGGCCACGGCCGGTCGAGCCAGCCCTGGAGCGGCAACGAGATGGACACCTACGCCGACGATCTCGCGGCGCTGGTCGGCGCGCTCGATCTGAAGGGCGCGGTCCACGTCGGTCACTCGACGGGCGGCGGCGAGGTCGCCCGCTACCTGGGGCGGCACGGCACCAAGCGCGCGGCCAAGGCGGTGCTGATCGGCGCGGTGCCGCCGATCATGCTGAAGACGGCGGCCAATCCGGGCGGCCTGCCGATGGAGGTGTTCGACCAGATCCGGGCCGGTGTGCTCGCGGATCGCTCGCAGTTCTTCAAGGATCTGTCCGCGCCGTTCTACGGGGCCAACCGGCCGGGCGCCAAGGTCTCGCAGGGCCTGCGGGACTCGTTCTGGCTCCAGGGGATGCTGGCCGGCTTCAAGGGGGTCTTCGACTGCATCAAGGCGTTCTCGGAGACGGACTTCACCGAGGATCTCGGGAAGATCGACGTGCCGACCCTGATCCTGCACGGCGACGACGACCAGATCGTGCCGATCGGCGCTGCCGCGATGCGGTCCGCCAAGCTGGTCAAGGGCGCCACCCTGAAGGTCTACCCAGGCCTGCCGCACGGCATGTGCTCGACCGCCAAGGATCAGATCAACGCGGACCTGCTGGCCTTCCTGAAGTCATGACCGAGGTGCTCTCTCGACGCGGGGTGCTCGTGGGGGCGATGACGCTGGCGGTCGCCGCGGCGGGTGCGCGCCTCGGCCGCGCGGCGACGAAGCCCACGATCGCCGTCCACAAGTCGCCCACGTGCGGCTGCTGCGGCGCGTGGGTCGAGCACGTGCGCGCGAGCGGTTACCCGGCCACGGTCCACCACGCCGAGGACCTGGCGCCCATCAAGCGGAAGCTCGGCGTGCCGCGGACGCTCCAGAGCTGCCACACCGCGGTGGTGGAGGGCTACGTCGTCGAGGGGCACGTGCCGGCCGACCTGATCGATCGCCTGCTCGCCGAGCGCCCGACGGTGGTCGGCATCGCGGTGCCGGGCATGCCGATCGGGTCCCCGGGCATGGAGGCGCCTGGACAGACCGCCGAGCGCTACCAGGTGCTGGCGTTCGACCAGAAGGGCCGCGCGACCGTCTTCGCCAGCCGCTGACGTCCCCATGCCTGCGTTCGACTCCCGGGAGGGGCACGGGCCCCTGAGCGGCGTCACCGTGCTCGATCTGAGCGGCTACCTGGCCGGACCCTACGGGTGCACTCTGCTCGGCGACCTGGGCGCCCTCGTCGTCAAGATCGAGCCGCCCGAGGGCGACAACCTCCGCAACTACCCCTCCACGCTGCCCGGGGAAAGCCGGGCGTTCATCGGCGTCAATCGCAACAAGCTCGGCATCGGGCTCGATCTCAAGCATCCCGAGGGGGTCGGCGTGCTGCGCCGGATGGTCGAGCGCGCCGACGTGCTGGTCCACAACTTCCGGCCCTCGGTGCCCGCGCGGCTCGGCATCGACCACGACCGGATGCTGACGGTCAACCCGCGTCTCATCTACTGCGCGCTGACCGGCTACGGCGATACCGGGCCCCTCAAGGACCGCGCGGGATACGACCAGGTGCTCCAGACCATGACCGGCATCTGCGTGGAGCAGGGGAAGCCGGGTGATCCCGAGATCGTGTACGGCTCCGCGGTGGACTTCTACTCGGCCTCGCTGCTCGCCTTCGCGGTGTCGTCCGCTCTCTTCGAGCGCGGCCGCACCGGCCGCGGCCAGTACGTGAGCGTGTCGCTGCTGCGCAGCGCGCTGACGATGCAGGCCACCCGGCTGGTCTGGGTGGACGGCGAAGGCCGCGACGTCGAGCGCGACATGCGCTCGGGGGGCATCACCGGGATCCATCCGACCAGGCAGGGCAGCCTCTACATCTCCGCCAACACGCCGCACTTCTGGAAGGCCCTGTGCGAGCTCACCGGGCTGCCGGAGCTCGCGAGCGATCCGCGCTTCGACACGGTGCGGAAGCGGGCCGAGCACACGGACCTGCTGGTCCCCAGGCTGCGCGCGGCGCTACAGGCGCGCACCGCGGTGGAGTGGGAGACCCACTTCGGCGAGCGCGTGCCCTGCGCGGCGGTGCGCCCGGTGGAGGACATGTTCGACCATCCGCAGGTGGCCGCGGAGGGCATCCTGGCCGACTTCGAGCACCCCGGGGTGGGGCACTACCGCGGCATGGCCCATCCGGTGCGCTTCGGCGACGGCCCGCCCCCCGCGCCGTTCGCGGCGCCGCAGCTCGGGCAGCACTCGCGGGAGATCCTGGCCGGCCTCGGCTACTCGGCCGAGGAGATCGAGCGCCTTCGCGGCGCGCGCGCGGTGATCTGAGCGTGGCGGACCTCCTCATGCGCAGCAAACTCTTCGTGCCCGCGTCGCGGCCCGAGCTCTTCGCGAAGGCCGCGGGGGGCGACGCCGACGCGCTCTCGTTCGACCTGGAGGACGCGGTCCAGGAGAGCCGGAAGGACGAGGCGCGCGGGACCCTCGAGGCCTTCCTGCGGCAGGCCTCCGGTCGGCCGGGCGGCAAGATCGTCATCGTGCGGGTGAACGGGCTGGCCACGCGGCACTTCGAGGCCGACCTCGCGGCGGTGGCGTGGCCCGCGGTGGACATGATCAACCTGCCCAAGCCCGAATCCGCGGATGACGTCCGGGCCGCGGCGGCCGCGCTCGCGCGCGTGGAGGGGGAGCGACGGCTCGCGCGCCCCATCGGTATCCTCGCCAACATCGAGTCGCCGCGGGGTCTCCGGCTCGCCGTGGAGATCGCGCGGGCCGATCCGCGGGTCGTCGGACTGCAGCTCGGCCTGGGCGATCTCTTCGAGCCGTTCGGCATCGACCGGGCGGACGCCCGCGCGGTGTACGCGACGCAGCTCGCGGTGCGCCTGGCCGCGGCGGAGGCGGGCATCTGGGCGTGCGACACGGTCTACGGGACGGTGGCGGATCCCGACGGCTTCACCCGCGAGGCGGAAGCCGCGCGGCGGCTCGGCTTCATCGGCAAGTCCTGTATCCATCCCACCCAGGTCCCGCTCGCGAACGCGGTGTTCCGGCCGAGCGACGCGGAGATCGCGGCGGCCCTCCGCGTCGTCGAGGCGGCGCGCGGCGCCGAGCGCGACGGGGTGGGGGCCTACCTGGTGGACGGCCGCATGATCGACATCCCCTTCGTCAAGCGTGCCGAGGCCATCCTGGGCGCGGCCCGCCAGCTCGGGCTCGGCGCCACGCGCGGCGCCTGAGCGTCACGAGTCGATCCGGCGTTCGTCGAGGTCCAGCTCCCGCTCGAGTGCCCGCAGCACGTCGTCGTCGATCGCGCCCTCCGCGCGCAGGCGCAGGAGGGCCTCGCGCTCCGAGTCGATGACGGTGCGCTGGATCTCGCGGTGCTCGATGATCTCCCGGTCTTCCTCGCCGGAGCCCGACGCGTCGCGCTGCCGCTCGACGTGCTCCGAGCGGTGCTGGTAGGTGTCGCGGAGCCGGTCGAGGAGCGGGCGGTGGTCCGGCCA
>CAMLFJ010000101.1 GCA_946479205.1 uncultured bacterium
CGAGGCGGTCCATGAACAGCGAGCGATTCGGCAGGCTGGTGAGCGAGTCGCGGAAGGCCTGGCGGGCGAGCTGGTCGAGGCGGCGCGGGAACTGGTTGATCTCATCCGTTTGCTGCTCGATCGTGGACAGCATCTTGGCGAACGAGCTCATGAGCGTGCCGATCTCGTCCCGGCGCGTCGGGCCCGACGGCAAGTCCGCGACCTTGGTGGTGGTGGCCAGGTGCGCCGCCCGCGAGATGGCGGAGGCCACGTCCCAGACCACGAAGCCGCCGCCCGCCATGAGCAGGCCGGTGAAGACGAGCAGCGCGGGCATCGTGAAGGCCTCGGTGTACTGGCTGATCGGCCCGAGCATGATCCGGACGGGGGCCTGGAAGGCATAGGTCAGGATCAGGAGGGGAATGACGGACGCGAGGGTGAGGGCGAAGATGACCTTCTGCTTGACCCGCTGGCCCGCGAAGGCAATTTCTCGGTTCAGATCGTCGCCGCTCACTTGTCTCCGATCGCGTGAAGCAGAGTTCGGGTGGCGGGATAAGGCGAAGCAACCGAAGTGCCAGAGTTGCGTGCCCGGAAGGCTCGTCGAATCACACGCTTCCACTCCAGTCAGCGGGTCCGTCTCGGGCTCGAGTGTCAATTTTGCGTAATCGGGCTGACGGATTGAAGGCAGGCGAACAGCCCGGGAGTCGAAAGCCAAACACATGACGAGAGGGGGAGGGGCGGGCCGCTCGCCGGCCGATCGGGCAGCATGTGTTATACTCCGCGGGGTTTGAAGTCAATCAGGAGGCACGTGTGGCCGGGTATCTCCCCGTCGTCATGTTTCTGGGCCTGATCGTGGCGTTCGCGGTGGTCTCCCTCGGGATGGCCGCCGTGCTCCGGCCGGCCCGGCCCTACTGGAGCAAGCTCGAGAACTACGAATGCGGCGCCGAGCCGATCGGGGAGGCGTGGGTCCAGTTCCCGGTGGCGTTCTACCTCGTGGCGCTCATCTTCATCGTCTTCGATGCGCTCGCGGTGTTCCTCTTCCCCTGGGCCCTCGTGCTCCGCGGGTTCGGGCTCTGGGCGGTGGGGACCATGGCGCTCTTCATGGGGATCCTCTCGCTCGGCTGGGTGTATGCGTATAGGGAGGGGATCCTCGAATGGAAATAAAGGCGCCGACCCCGCAGATCCCGCCGCCCGGCTGGACCGAGTTCAAGGACCTCCAGGAGATGGAGAAGTACCGCCAGGAGCGCCCGGAGGGCGACAAGCACTCCGCCCTCTTCGAGAGCCTGACCGAGGGAATCCAGCACTTCCCGGGCGGCTTCGTCGTCACCACCGTCGCCGACGCCTTCCTCAACTGGGCGCGCAAGTCCTCGGTGTGGCCGGTGACCTTCGGCCTGGCCTGCTGCGCGATCGAGATGATGGCCACCTTCGCCTCGCGCTTCGACGTGGAGCGCCTCGGGATGGTGCCGTGGGCGTCCCCGCGGCACTCGGATCTCATGATCGTGTCCGGCACCGTGACCATCAAGATGGCCCCGATGCTCAAGCGCATCTACGACCAGATGCCCGATCCGAAGTGGGCGGTCTCGATGGGCTCGTGCGCCAACTCGGGCGGCCCCTTCCGCCACGGTTACCATGTGGTCAAGGGTGTGGACCGGGTGATCCCGGTGGACGTCTACGTCCCGGGCTGCCCGCCCCCGCCGGAGTCGCTGCTGAACGGGCTGCTCCTGCTGCAGGACCAGATCGCGCACTTTCACAAGACGGGCCGGCGCGCCGCGCCCACCGCCAAGATCGACTGATCGCGTGATCCACGACCAGGCACGAGCGAGGATACAGGAGCGCTTCGGGGTCGCCGCCGAGGGAGACGGGCCCCTCCTCACGGTGTCGGTCCCGCCCGATCGCTGGGGGGAGCTGGCGCGCTTCGCCAAGGAAACGCTCGGCTGCCTCTACTTCAATTTCCTGAGCGCGGTGGACTGGAAAGAGCAGGGCCTCGAGGTGGTCACGCGCGTCGAGAACCTCGACGTGGGGCTGGCCCTCATGATGAAGACGCGGCTCGGCGCCGGCCAGTCGGCCTGCGCTTCCCTCGTGCCGGTGTACCGCGGCGCGGAGTGGATGGAGCGCGAGTGCTACGACATGTTCGGCGTCCGCTTCGAGGGGCACCCGGACCTGCGGCGCATCCTGCTCCCGCAGGACTGGGAGGGGCACCCGCTGCTGAAGTCCTACGCCGTGGATACGCCGTACCCACCCTATCGCTGACCGGAGCCCGACCATGATCTACGAGCTGCGTACCTACACGCTGATGCCGGGCAAGCAGGGCGAGTACCTGAAGCTGAACGGGGAGATCGGCCGCAAGATCCGCGGGGACAAGTACGGCAAGCTCGAGGGCTACTGGTCCACCGAGTTCGGCACGCTCAACCAGCTCGTGCACCTCTGGAGCTACGCCGACCTCGGCGAGCGCGAGCGGCTGCGGGCGGGCCTCGCGAAGGACGAGGCGTGGACCAAGGAGTACATCCCGAAGATCCGGCCGATGATGCTGGCCCAGGAGAACAAGATCCTCTCCGCGGTGGTCCCGATGACGCCGCCCGCGGACACCGGCAACGTCTACGAGCTGCGCTGGTATCGCGCCCACGTGGGCAAGGCGGGCGAGTGGCTCGGGCTCTTCAAGGACATCCTCCCGTTCCGGGACAAGTTCACCCGCCGCGTCGGGGTCTGGCAGACCGAAGCGGGCCAGCTCAACGAGGTCGTGCACATGTGGGTCTACCGCGACCTGAACGATCGCGCGGCGGCCCGGGCCAAGATGGCGCAGGAGGCGGAGTGGCAGACCTTCCTGGGCAAGTCCACCCCGCTGCTCGCCACCATGCAGGCCATCGTCCTCAACCCCGCCCCCTTCTCCCCGATGCGCTAGTCGGCGTCCGAGCACGACGGAAAGCGCTTCAGAAGCGGATATGGACCCAGAAGCAAGAAAAGTCATCGAGCTGGGCTACGGGGGCAGCGAGCGCCTCACGATGAACATGGGGCCGCAGCACCCGTCCGCCCACGGGGTCTTCCGCGCGATCCTCACCCTCGAGGGCGAGACGGTGGTGGGGGTGGACGCGGTGATCGGCTATCTCCACCGCTGCCACGAGAAGCTCGGCGAGTCGCTCACCTACACCCAGTACCCCTCGATCGCGTCCAAGACCGACTACGTGGCCGCGATGACCAGCGAGCTCGCCTACGTGCGCGCGGCCGAGATGGTGGGCAAGGTCGAGGTGCCGCGGCGCGCCCAGTACCTGCGCGTGATCGTCGCCGAGCTGCAGCGCGTCGCCTCGCACTGCCTCTGGCTCGGCACCTGGTGCCTCGACATGGGTGGTGCGCTGGGCGGCGGCGCCACCGTGTTCCTCTACTGCATCCGGGAGCGCGAGTGGGTGCTCGACCTCTTCGAGGCGCTCGTCGGCGCGCGCCTCCTCTACGGCTTCCACCAGGTGGGGGGCACCCGCTACGACATCCCGGCCGGGTGGGCCCAGAAGTGCCGCGAGACGATCACCCTGGTCGAGAAGCGTCTCGACGAGTACGAGGACATGCTCGAGCGGAACGCCTTCTTCCAGGCGCGCACCCAGAACGTGGGCACGATCTCGCGCGAGCTGGCCCAGACCGTCGGGATCTCCGGCCCGCTGATCCGCGGCTCCGGCGTGAGCTACGACATCCGGCGCCTCGAGCCCTACTCTTCCTACGAGGACTTCGACTTCAAGGTGCCGGTGGAGACGGCGGGCGACTGCTACGCGCGCTACCGCGTGCGGATGGTCGAGTTCCGCGAGTCCATCAGCATCGTGCGGCAGGCGCTCGACGGGCTGCCCGAGGGGCCGGTGTCCTCCCGCCCCGGCGTCAAGTCGGTGGGCCAGGTGCGGGTGGCCAAGGGAGAGGGCTACGCGCGCGTGGAAGGGCCGCGCGGGGAGGTGGGCTGCTACCTCGTCTCCGACGGCGGGGCCAAGCCCTACCGCATGAAGTGGCGCGGCGCTTCCTTCTCCAACCTCTCGGTGCTCCCGCACATCCTGATCGGCTGCCGGGTGGCCGACGTGGTCGCGATCATGGGCTCGGTGGACCCGGTGTTCGGCGAGGTGGACCGCTAGCGATGCCCGCCCTGCCGCCGATGGTGATGGCCACCGTGAACGCGTTCATCGTGGGGTTCATCGTCCTGAACGTGATCATCGGCATGGTCACCTACGTCACCCTGCTCGAGCGCAAGTTCGCGGCGCGCATGCAATCGCGCATCGGCCCCTACCGGGTCGGTCCGCACGGCCTGCTCCAGCCGATCGCGGACGCGCTCAAGCTCATGATGAAGGAGGACGTGGTGCCGCGGGCCGCCGACCGGTCCGTCTACAACCTGGCCCCGATCGTCTTCCTCGTGCCCTGCATGCTGATCTTCGCGACGCTGCCCTTTGCGCCGGGGCTGGGCGTCGCGGACCTCAACATCGGCATCCTCTTCTTCCTGGCCGTCTCCGCCATGGAGATCGTCGGCCTCTTCATGGGCGGGTGGGGCTCCAACAACAAGTACGCGCTGCTCTCCGCGATGCGGGCGGTCAACCAGATCATCTCCTACGACCTGCCCTTCATCTTCGTGGCGCTCGTGCCCGTACTGCTGGCCGGGTCGCTGCGGCTTTCCGACATCGCGGAGGCCCAGGCCGGTCTCTGGTACGTGGTGTGGTTCCCGCTGGGCACGATCGCCTTTGTCTTCTACCTCGTGACCACCCTGGCCGCCGAGAACCGCGTGCCCTTCGACATCCTGGAGGCCGAGTCCGAGCTGGTCGCGGGCTTCCGGGTGGAGTACTCGGGCATGAAGTTCGCGCTCATCCAGCTCGGCGAGTACGCCCACATCATCGCCACCTCGTACCTGGGCGCGCTCCTCTTCCTGGGCGCGTGGTCCGGGCCGGGATCGGACGGCTCGCCGTGGGTCGGGGCGGTGTGGTTCACCCTCAAGGCGGTCGTCGTCTTCCTCGTGGTGACCTGGATCCGCTGGAGCTTCGTGCGCATCCGGGCCGACCAGATCCTCGCCATCTCCTGGAAGATCCTGCTGCCCGCAAGCCTCCTCCTCCTGATGGCGACCGCGGTGGTGGTCGCGCTGCAGGGGGCGCCCGGTGGCTAAGCGGCTGGGCGAGAGCGCCTGGGGCGACTTCTTCCGCCTCTGCGTCGCGGTGCCGCGGGCGATGAAGGTCACCTTCATCAACTTCTTCCGCCGCCCGGTGACGGTCCACTATCCGGACAAGACGCGGAACTACCCGGACCGCTACCGCGGCCTGCTCGCCCTGACCTACGACAAGGAGACCGGCGAGGAGAACTGCATCGGCTGCCGGCTCTGCGAGTACATCTGCCCGCCCCAGGTCATCAAGGTGGAGATGCTGAAGGCGGAAAAGCGGAACTTCGCCAAGGTCTTCACGCTCGAGCTGTACGCGTGCGAGTTCTGCGAGCTGTGCGTCCAGGTGTGCCCGACCGACGCGATCATCATGATGAAGTCGTTCGACATGTCGACATCCGACCGGCGCGAGCTCCTGCTCGACAAGGACCGGCTGCACCAGATCGGGCTGCAGTTCGAGCCGTCGTGGGCGACCGGCACCCTGCTGCGCGACATGCAGACGCCACCGAAGGCGCCCAAGGCGGAGGTGGCCGAGCCCGCGGCCAAGGCGGCCGGCCCCGGGCCCAAGGCCGGAGGCGCGGCCGAGTGAGCATCGAGCCGGTCGCGTTCTGGGGCCTCGCGGTGGTGCTGCTGGCCTCGTCCCTGGCGGTGGTGCTGACCCGGAACCTCTTCCACTCGGTGCTCTACCTGGCCCTCTCGCTGACCGCCACCGCCGGCGTGTTCCTTTCGCTCGACGCCGAGTTCCTGGCCGCGGTCCAGCTCCTGCTCTACGCGGGCGGCGTGGTCACCATCGCGGTCTTCGCCATCGTGGTGACCGAGCGGCTGGTCGGTGACCGCATCACCCAGACGAGCCGCCAGATCCTGACCGGGTTCATCCTGTCGGGCGCCCTGCTGGTCGGGCTCCTCGCGATCTTCCGCCGCAGCCCCCTCACGGTGCCGCGCCCCGCGGTGACCGGCGACCTCACGCGCGCGATCGGCCAGAGCCTGCTCACGAGCTACGTGTTGCCCTTCGAGCTGCTGGGCGTGCTCTTTCTCGCCGCGCTCGTCGGCGCGCTCTACTTCGCGCGGCCAGACGACTAGATGACGCTCCAGGCCTATCTCACGCTGGCCGCCATGCTCTTCTGCATCGGCCTCTTCGGCGTGATCACCCGGCGCAACACCATCGGCATCCTGCTCGGCATCGAGCTGATGCTGAACGCGGTGAACATCAACCTGGTGGCCTTCGCCCGCTTCCTCGGCGACGTCTCCGGCATGGTCTTCACCGTCTTCACCATCTGCATCACGGTGGCGGAAGTGGCGCTGGGCCTGGCCCTGGTCATCCTGATCTTCCGGGTTCGCCGCACCGCGGTGGCGGACCACCTCGACCTGCTGAAGGGTTAGCGCCGACCCATGGCCGCTTCCGGCTTCCTCGCGCTCTGGACCTGGCTGGCGCCCGGTCTCGCCTTCCTGATCCTGAGCCTCGTGTTCCCCTTTCGCCGCTCCGGGAGGCCGGCCGCGTGGCTGTCGATCGTGGTCTCGCTCGGCTCCCTGGTCGGCGCGGTGACCGCGTGGCGCGCGACGGTCCCGGACATGGCGCGCCGGATTATCTGGGACTGGATCCCGGTGGAGGACGGCGTGCTCACCGCGGTGGGCGTGCTCGCGGACGCCGACGCCACCCTCATGCTGATCCTGGTCGCGCTCGTGTCCTTCCTGGTCCAGGTCTACTCGCTCGGCTACCTCGCCGACGAGCCGCCCGCCTCCCTCGGCCGTTACTACACCTACCAGTCGCTGTTCGCGTTCTCGATGATGGGGATCGTGCTGGCCCCCAACTTCATCCAGCTCTTCATTTGCTGGGAGCTGGTGGGGCTCTGCTCCTACCTCCTGATCGGCTACTGGTATCCGCGGCCGGAGGCGGCGCGCGCGGCGGTGAAGGCCTTCTGGATCACCAAGGCCGGCGACGTGTTCTTCCTGATCGGCATCGTGATGCTCTGGAGCCGGACCGGCACGTTCGACTTCTCCGAGCTCTTCGAGCTGGCCCAGGGCGGCGGGGAGGCGCTGGCCGGCCTCGGGCTGGTCACCTTCTTCATCTATCTCGGCGCCGCCGGCAAGTCGGCCCAGTTCCCGTTCCACGTCTGGCTGCCCGACGCGATGGAGGGCCCCACCCCGGTCTCGGCCCTCATCCACGCCGCCACCATGGTGACCGCGGGAGTGTATCTGCTCTTCCGCACCTCGTTCCTCTTCCAGCAGACGCCCGACGTGCTGGCCGCGGTGGGCTGGATCGGCGCCTTCACCGCGCTGCTCGCGGCCACGCTGGCGTGCGTGCAGGACGACATCAAGCGGGTGCTCGCCTATTCAACCGTGTCGCAGCTCGGCTACATGATGGCCGCGATCGGGGCCGGGTTCGCGGGGGCGGGGTTCCTGCACCTGCTGACCCACGGGGTGTTCAAGGCGCTGCTGTTCCTGGCTGCGGGCGCGGTGATCCACGCGGTCGGCACCAACGACATCCACGCGATGGGCGGTCTCGCCCGCCGCATGCCGCAGACCTTCATCGTGTTTCTGGTCGGCACCCTCTCGCTCGCGGGTATCCCGTTCTTCGCGGGCTTCTTCTCCAAGGAGGAGATCCTGGGCGCGGCCTGGGTGGGCGGGCTCACCGTGCCCTTCGGCATGCTGGTGCTCGCCGCGTTCCTCACCGCCTTCTACATGTTCCGCGTGATCTTCATCGCCTTCCTCGGCGGCCCCGCGCCCGCGCACGCGGGCCACGGCGGGCACGGCGGGGCGCACGCCCACGACGCGCCCGCGATCATGGCCCTGCCGCTGTGGGTCCTGGCCGCGCTGGCGATGGGCCTCGGCATCTGGTTCTCCGTCTCGCATCCCGAGGGCGGGTTCGCCCCGCCGGGCTGGCTCACGCCGCTCGCGGTCGGGGTCGCGGTGGCCGGCATCGTGTTCGCCTGGCTGGTCTACGGGCTGCGCGCGATCAGCGGCGACCGGATCTTCGAGCGCCTGTCGTGGATCGGCGAGGCCGCGGTCGAGCGCTTCTGGCTGGACGACCTGTTCGCGCTGGTCTACCGCCGCATCATCCTGGGCGTCTCCCGGATCGTCGGCTGGGTGGATCGCTACATCGTGGACGGCATCCTCAACGTGCTCAGCGCGTGGACCCTCACCGCGGGCGACCGGCTGCGCCGCATCCAGACCGGCCAGGCCCAGGACTACGTCTACGGGGTCGCGCTCGGCGTGCTGCTCCTCATGGTCTGGATGCGCTGGCCCCGATGACCCTGGCCTCGTTCCCGGTGCTCTCGATCATCACGTGGGCTCCCTTCGTGGGGGCGCTCCTGATCATGTTCCTGGCCCGGCGGAACGCGCTGCTCGTGCGCTGGCTGGCGGTGGTGTCCACGAGCGTCTCCCTCGTGCTGTCGGTCGCGGTCTACGTGGCCTACGACCGCGAGGCCGCGGGCTTCCAGTTCTACGAGGACTTCCCCCTGGTGCCTGCGCTCGGCATCAACTACCAGCTCGGCGTCGACGGCATGAGCCTGCTGATGATCCTGCTCACCTCGATCATCATCTTCGCGGGGGCCTGGGCCTCCTGGACCGTCAAGGTGCGGAGCCAGGAGTTCTACGCGCTGCTCCTGCTCCTGGTGACCGGCGTCTACGGCGTCTT
>CAMLFJ010000102.1 GCA_946479205.1 uncultured bacterium
TCGCACGGGCGAGGGCGCTCAAAACGGCCCAGATGCGAGGCGGCGCCCGCGGGCCGGGCGCGAGGCGTACTTCCTGTACGTTGAGCGCCCGGGCCGGGGGCGCCAACGAAGCAGCTGGGCCTTTTTCAGCGCTCTCGCTAGCGGTGCCGGAGGATGGCG
This sequence comes from uncultured bacterium, assembly GCA_946479205.1. The sequence continues at coordinate 160 of CAMLFJ010000102.1, forward strand.
CTGAGGGCGACGCGGGCCCGCGCGTCGCCTGGATCCAGCACGACTGCCTCGCGATAGGCGGCCTCCGCCTGCCGCCACCGGCCCTGGCGCGCCAGCAGGTACCCGAGCCGCGCGTGCGCCTCGGCCAGGTCCGGGCTCACCTCGATGGCCGCGCGATAGGCGGCCTCGGCCTCGGCGAGCTTGCCCTGCCGCTCGAGCGCGGTCCACAGGCCGAAGTGGCTCTGCGCGTCGTCCGGCCGCAGGCCGAGCGCGTCGCGGTACGCGGCCTCGGCCAGGGTGTTGTCCCCCCGTACTAGCAGGGCGGCGCCCAGCCCCCGGTGCGAGGCGATCCGCTGCGGCTTCACCCGGATGGCCTCGCGAAAGGCCTCCACCGCCTCGTCGTGGCGACCCGTCTCGGTCAGCAGCTCGCCCAGGTCGCCCCACGCCCGCGCGTAGCCCGGCTTGAGCGCCACCGCCCCGCGGAAGGCCGTCTCGGCCGCCGCGTGCTTGCCCTGCGAGTAGAGGGCCATGCCGAGGCCGCGATGCAGCGGCGCGCCGTCGGGCTTCACCTCGAGCGCCTGGCGATAGGCCGCCTCGGACTCCGCGTGGCGCCCCTGCCGGCCCAGGCCGAGCGCCAGGTTGGCGCGGGCCACCGGGTCCTGGGGGTTGAGGCGCACCGCCTCGCGCAGCGCCCCCTCCGCCTCCGCGTGGCGCCCCTGCCGGCCCATCGCGATGCCGAGCTCGACGTAGAGATCCGCGTTGTCGGGGGCCAGCGCCACCGCCCGGCGGAACTCACCCTCCGCCGCGCCGAGCAGCCCCTGCGCTTCCAGGGCCAGGCCCAGATCGGCGTGCAGGTGCGCGTCGTCGGGCTTGAGCTGGATCGCGCGCTCGTAGACACGCGCCTCCTCGGACCACTTGGCCTGGCGACGATAGATCGTGGCGAGGCCCACGTAGGCGTCGAGCAGATCCGGCTCGTGGCGCAGCGCCTCCAGCAGCGCGGCCTCCGCGTCCGCGAACCGCCCCTGCCGCTCGAGGACCCGCCCGAGGCGGGCCCGCCAGCGGCCGCTCGTGGGCGCGAGCCGCGCGGCGCGCGAGTAGGCGGCCACCGCCTCGCGATAGCGCCGCAGGCGCTCGAGCACGAGGCCCTGGCGGCCGTGGAGCACCGGCTCGTCGGGCCGGAGGGCGGCGGCCTCGCGATAGGCCACCACCGCGTCGCCCCAGCGCCGCAGCCGGCGCAGGGCCTCCGCGTGCTGGGCGTGCGCCCGGTGGGCGCGCGGGTCGAGCCGCACCGCCTCCGCGAACGCGGCGGCCGCTTCCGCGTCGCGCCCCTGCGCGGTGAACGCCAGACCCAGGCCGTGGCGCGCGATCGCGTTCGAGGGGGCCAGGTGGATCGTCGCCTCGAACTCGCGCACCGCCTCCTCGGTCTGGCCCAGGCGCGCGAGCGTGACCGCGAGCCCGTGGCGCGCCTCCGCGCTGCGCGGCGCCAGCCGGGCCGCCTCGCGCGAGGCCACTTCCTCCTCGCGCGCCTTCCCCAGACGCCGGCACGCCGCCGCGAGCCGGAGCCACGCGGTCGCGTGGTCGCGCTTGCCGCGGACCGCGGCGCGGAAGGCGGCCTCCGCGCCGGCCCATTTCCGCTGCCGCTCCAGCACCAGTCCGAGCTTGAAGTTGGCCTTCACGCTGCGCGGCTCGAGCGCGAGCGCCGCGGTCAGCGCGTGCTCGGCGTCCGCGTACCGCCCGTCCCGGATCGAGCGCTCGGCGCTGTCGAGGCAGAACGCGAACTGCGTGGTCACGGCCGGCCGCGCTGGGCGATCTGCTCCACCACGAGGTCCACGATGTGCTGGGCCGCGTCGGGGCGGCGCAGGCGCCGGAGCGAGCCCTGCAGCCGCTCGACCGTGTCGGGATCGCCCACCGCCCGATCCAGGAACCGGCGGAGCGCCCCGCGCGAGCGCGCCACCAGCGCGATGCCCGCGCGCGAGGCGAAGCGCTCGTTGCCGCGCTCCTGGCCCGGCAGCGAGCCGTAGAGCAGCAGCGGGACCTCCGCCGCGGTCGCCTCCGCGATCGTCATCCCGCCCGCCTTGGTGACGAGCAGGTCCGCCGCGCCGAGGAGCGTGCGCACGTCGTCCACGAAGCCCACCACACGCACCGGGCTCGTCCCGGCCAGGCGCGCGAGGCCGGCGCGCAGGCGCTCGTCGCGGCCGGCCACCACCACCGCCTGCATCGGCCGCTCCATCGTGAGTAGCGCGCGGGTGACGTCGTGCAGCCGGCCGAGCGAGCCCTGGGTGCCCGCCATCGCCACGATGGTGGGCAGGCCGGGCGAGAGGCCGAGCGCCCGGCGCGCCGCGATCGCGTCCACCGCGCGCGCGAACTCCGGGCGCACCGGCACCCCGGTGACGATCACCCGCTCCGGCGGGATGCCGCGCGCCACGAACTCGTTCCGCACCTCCTCCGCGGCCACACAGTAGCGGTCCACCGGGCTCGGCATCCACTGGCTGTGGGCCACGAAGTCGGTGACCGCGGTGGTGTGGGGCGGCAGGCGGCGGCCGGTCGCCGCGAGCGCGGCCATGGCGACCGCGGGCGTCGCGTGAACCGTGATGACCGCGTCCGGCCGCATCGTGTCGAGCAGGCGGGCCAGGCGCGCGGTGCCGACCCGGGTCATGCCGAAGGACAGCGCGGACTCCGGCCCCATCCGGTCCCCCAGGCCGTAGGCGAGCGCCCACACCCCGGGCGCGCGGCGGAGCAGCCAGTAGTAGACCGCGCGGCTCACGTGCGCGAAGAGCGGGTGCACCAGCTCGCGAAAGTGATCCACCACCACCGCCTGGCCGCCGCGCGCCTCGATGGCGGCGGCCAGGCTGCGCGCGGCCTCCGCGTGACCGGATCCGTAGCTGGCGCTCAGGATGAGGATGCGCATGGCGCTCAGAGCGCGATCGGCTCGTCCACGTAGACCGTGTAGCGGCGCGGCCGACCGCGCCCGGCGTCGGCGGGATCCACGTAGAGGATGGAGCTCCGCCCGCGGATCGCGACGGGCTGGATCGAGAAGCGGATGAAGCTGGTCTCGCCCTCGGGCGCGGCCACCGCGAGCACCGGCTCGCGGCCGCTCTCGAACCACGCCTCGCCGGGCTCCACGGTGCGCGGGGCGCCCTCGGCCACCGTCACCTCGAGGCGGCCGCGGAGCAGGCAGCGGATGCCGCCGCCCCGATGGCGATGCGGCGGCGCGATCCCGCCCGGGTCGAAGTCCACACGATCGCAGCGCATCAGCCAGCCCGCGCCGCCCGTGAGATCGATCGGGTGCTCGAGCAGCACCCGTCCGCCCGCCGCGGGCGGGGGCTGGCGGACCAGCTCGACCCGGTAGAGCACCGCGCCTTCCGGGCCGGCGCGCGCGACCGGATCGGCGGGGCCCACCGCCGGCACCGGCTCGGGGGCGAGGCCGTCCCGGAGCGCGCCCGTGCGCGCGTAGAGCACGCGGGGCGCGCGCGGCGGAGGGGCCGCCGCGCCCGCGGCGAGTCGATCTTCGATGAGACGGAGCGAGTAGGCCATCGCGCGAGACTCCTCCATAGTAATCGCTTGGCGTGGCCCCGCGAAACCCCTACCCTGTCCGGGTGACCGCCGCGGCGCTGCTCCTCGTGCTGGGCGCGGCCGTGCTCCACGCGGGCTGGAACGCGCTCACCAAGCGCGCGGGCGATCCGGTCGTGTTCCTCTGGTGGGTCGGGGTGCTCGCGAGCGCGCTCTACGCCCCGGTCGCGCTGGTGATCCTGGCGAGGCAGGGCTTCACCACCGCCGCGATCCCGTTCGTGCTCGGCACCATCGTCCTCCACGCGCTCTATTTCTGGAGCCTCGGCCGCGCCTACGCCGCGGGCGACTATTCACTGGTCTATCCGATCGCGCGCGGGCTCGGGGTGGCCCTGGTGCCGATCGCCGCGCTCATCCTGTGGGACGAGCGCCTCTCCCCGCTCGGCACGCTCGGCGTGATCCTGGTGGCGAGCGGCATCTTCTTCCTGCACTGGCGACCCGGCGCGTGGACGCGGGCGGCCCTGCTCGCCTCGGGCACCGGCTGGGCCCTCGCCACCGGCGTGCTGATCGCGTCGTACTCCCTGCTCGACAAGGCGGGGGTGGCGCGACTGCACCCGTTCGCCTACATCTGGCTCATGGAGATGGGCTCGTGCGCGCTGCTCACCCCGGTGGCCTTCGCCAAGGGCGACCGGGTGCGTCGCGAGTGGCGCGCCAACCGCGCGACGATCGCGGCGGCCGCCCTCATGAGCCCGACCGGCTACCTGCTGGTGCTCTTCGCCTTCCAGTTCAGCAAGACCGGCTACGTGGTGGCGGCCCGCGAGATGTCCATCGTGCTCTCCGCGATCATCGGCAGCGTGTGGCTCAAGGAAGGCGGGCTCGGGCGGCGGCTGGCCGGCGCGGTGGTCGTGCTCGCCGGCGTGGCCTGCGTGGCGATGGCCCGATGAGGAGCGAGGCGGCGCGGAGCGGCCGCCTGCTCGTCGGGGCGGCCGCGATGTGCTGGAGCACCGGCGGCCTCATCGCGCGGCTCGTGGACACCGATCCGTGGACCACCGTGTTCTGGCGCGGGATCTTCTGCGCGGCGTTCCTGGTGGCGGTGACCGCGCTGCGGGAGGGCCGCCGGACGCCCGGCGTCTTCCTGGGCATGGGCGGGGGCGGCCTCGCGATGGCGGCCTGTTTCGCCATCGCCTCCACCTGCTTCATCATGGCGCTGCACCGCACCGCGGTCGCGAACGTGCTGATCATCCAGAGCCTGAGTCCGTTCATGGCCGGGCTCCTCGGCTGGCTCTGGATGGGCGAGCGCGTGGCCGGCCGCACGTGGGCCGCGATGGGGGTGGCGCTCCTGGGCAGCGCCATCATGGTCTCGCGCTACTTCTACACCGAGACCACCGCGGGCTCGATCGGCGGCGATCTCCTCGCGTTCACGGTGGCGCTGGCCTTCGCGCTGGCGACCGTGATCCTGCGGCGCAACCGCCACGTGCGCATGCTCCCCGCCGCCGCGCTCTCCGCCGCGCTCTCGAGCCTGTTCACCGCGGCCGCCGCGCAGCCCGGCACCGCCGGGGCCGGCGATCTGGGGCTGCTCGCCCTCTTCGGCAGCGGCCAGCTCGGCCTCGGCATGATCCTGTTCACCGCGGGCGCGCGCCGCATCCCGGTGGCGGAGGCCGCCCTCATCGGGGTGCTGGAGAGCGTGCTCGGGCCGGTGTGGGTCTGGCTCGCGATCGGGGAGAACCCCGGCGTGCCCTCGCTGGTGGGCGGCGCCATCGTGCTGGCCGCCCTCGCCGGCCACACCCTGGCCGATCTGCGGCTGGAGCGGCGGGGAGACGCGGGTCAGTCGGGGTCGGGATCGGGGTCGCGGAATCGCTCGTCCACCGGCACCTGATAGGCGTCGGCCAGCGAGTTGGTCTCGCAGGCCATGCCGACCACCGCGAGCAGCTCCCCGCGCATGGCAAGAGTCATGCCCGCCCTCCGCGCGCCCGCGGTGTGCGAGGCGATGCAGTAGTCGCAGCCGTTGGCCGCGCTCACCGCGAGGTAGATCATCTCCTTGGTCAGCGGGTCGAGCGCGCCCTGGCCCATGATCTGCTTGATGCTCTCCCACGTGCGGCGCAGGGTCGGCGGGTGGTTGGCGAGCGCCTTCCAGAAGTTGTTGATCCAGTCCGTCTTGCGGGTGGCCATGATGTCGTCGTAGACCTCCCGCACCTCGGGGCTGGCCAACTCGTACTCGATCAGCTCGGTGATGGGCATCGGAGGACTCCTTTCGCCCTACTCCCCGCGGAGAGTGGGGTCCAGCACGTCGCGGAGCCAGTCGCCGGTGCGGCTGACCACGATCGAGGTGATCATGAGCACGATCCCGGGAAACGTCGAGATCCACCAGGCCGAGTCGAGGTACTCGCGGCCCTCCTGCACCATGCCGCCCCAGGACGGGGTGGGCGGCTGGATGCCCAGCCCCAGGAAGGAGAGCGTGGCCTCGAGCACGATGGCCCGCGCCAGCTCCAGGGTGGCGATGACCACGATCGAGGACAGCACGTTGGGCAGCACGTGGCGGAGCACGACGCGGGCGAGCGAGCCGCCGAGGGCGTGGATGGACTCCACGAACTCACGCGAGCGCAGCACCAGCACCTGCGAGCGCAGGATGCGGGCGTAGGAGACCCAGCCGGAGAGCCCGATCACCACCACCAGCGTGGGAAAGCTCGGCCCCAGCACCGCGATGATGCCGATGGCGAGCAGGATGAACGGGAACGCGAGCTGGGCGTCGGCCAGCGTCATGATCGCGGCGTCCACGCGCCCACTGGCGAAGCCAGCCGCCAGCCCCGCCGCCGTCCCGAGCAGTCCGCCCACCAGCACCGCCGAGAAGCCGATCACCAGCGAGACGCGCGAGCCGTGGATCACGCGGGAGAGCACGTCGCGGCCCAGGTGATCGGTGCCGAGCAGGTGCGCGCGCCCGTCGGAGCCCTGCCACGTCGGCGCGGCGAGGCGGCCGCGCAGGCTCTGGCGGATCGGGTCCTGGGGCGCGATGAGCGGGGCGGCGGCTGCCACGACCAGCAGGACCGCGACGAAGCTCACGCCCGCCACCACCAGGGCAGGGAACCGGCGCCGGCGCGCGGGAATCCGGAGCGCGGGCGCGGCGAGGACCGCGTCAGCCGGCGCGGATGCGGGGATCGAGGACGCCATAGATGAGATCCACGAAGAAATTGATCACCACGAACATGAGCGCGGCGAGGAACACCGTGCACTGCACCACCGCGTAGTCGCGGTTGTAGATGGACTGCACCGCGAGCCGGCCGATGCCGGGCCACGCGAAGACGGTCTCGGTGACGACCGCGCCGCCCAGGAGCGTGCCGAACTGCAGCCCGGTGATGGTCACGATCGGGATCGCCGCGTTCTTGAGCGTGTGCTTGGCCACCACCCACATCTCCGCCACGCCCTTGGCCCGCGCGGTGCGGATGTAGTCCGCGCCCAGCACCTCCAGCACCGCCGAGCGGGTGAGCCGGGCGATCGAGGCCATGGTGAACGCGCCCAGGGTCAATGCGGGCAGCACGAGGTTGCGCCAGTCGCCACGGCCCGAGGTCGGGAAGAGGTCGGCCTTGAGCGAGAGCAGCAGGATGAAGAGGATGCCCAGGAAGAAGGTCGGCGCCGACTGGCCGATCAGGGCCAGGCCCATCGCCACGTGATCCACCAGGGTGTTGCGCCGCATCGCGGAGAAGAGGCCGATCGGCACCGCCACCACCGCGGCGAGCACGAAGGCGGTGAGCCCCAGCTCGAGCGTGGCCATCAGGTAGCCGCGCACCACGCTGAAGGCGGGCTCGCGGAAGTGGATCGAGCGGCCGAAATCGCCGCGCGCGAGGTTCGAGAGGAAGATCACGTACTGCACCGGGATCGGCTGGTCGAGGCCCAGCTCGCGGCGAACCCGCATGATCTCGCTGTGCGGCGCGTCCGGGGGCAACAGCAGCGGTACCGGGTCCCCGGACAGGCGCATCACCACGAAGACCACGGTGGACACGAGCCAGAGCGCGATGAGGGCGCGGAAGAGGCGGTGGCCGAGGAACGGGACGAATCCGCGCATGACTAATGCTATCCCCTCCCCCTTCCCACCCTCTCCCCGATTGGGAGAGGGCAGGGTGAGGGGTCGAGGGGGCGATGACTACGCGCGACGAAGCTTCAAATTGAAGCGGCGCACCTCGAACTGCTGGTTCGGGTTCGGCGTGAAGTCCACGTACTTCTGCAGCCCGTAGTCCTCGTACGGCTGGATGACGGGCAGCCACGGCAGGTTCTCCAGGAAGATCTTGGTCATCTCCTTGTAGGCCTGCCCGCGGAACTTCTCGTCCACGCTGAACCGCGCCGAGTTCCCCAGCTCGTCGAACTTGGCCTCGCGCCAGTAATCTTGAGGTCCGCCGGGACCGAGCAGCCGCCACATCATCCCGTCGGGATCGCCGAGGGTGGACGTCGGGTCCGACCAGAACACGCCCTTGAAGCTCTTCTCCCGATTCTTCTGGGCGCGCACCGAGTACTCGATGACCTCGACCTTCACGTTGACGCCGACATCCTTCCACATGGCCGCGATGGCTTCCGACATCGCCTTGTCCTGCGCCACGTAGGCCACCGTGGTCTCGATGAAGATCTCCTCGTTCTTGTAGCCCGCCTTCTTGAGCCGGTCTCTCGCCTCACCCGGGTTGTAGGCCAGCCCCGGCAGGCTCGCGTCGAAGTGGTTGTCGCCCTTGGCGATCGGGCCGCTCGGCACGATGCCGCGTCCGCGCCACAGCTCCTTCACGATGGCCTCGCGATCGATGGCCAGCGACAGCGCCTGCTTCACGAGCGGATTGTCGAGCGGCGGCCGCTTGCTGTTCACCCCGAGCACGTAGAGGCCGGCGTAGAGCGCGCCCGCCACCCGCGTGGTCGCGGTGCCGGCCACGCGCTCGCCCTGGTCGGGGGGGAGCTGGGTGATGATGTCGACCTCGCCCTTGAGCAGCGCCGCGATGCGGGGCGCCGTCTCCGGGATCGGCCGCATG
>CAMLFJ010000103.1 GCA_946479205.1 uncultured bacterium
CGTAGACCCCGCGCGACTTCATGCCCACGAAGCGGTTCTCGACCAGATCCACCCGCCCGATGCCATGCTCGCCGCCCAGACGGTTGACCGCCTCGAGCAGCGCGGCGGGCGAGAGCCGCCGCCCGTCGACCGCGACCGGATTGCCCGCCTCGTACTCGATCTCCACGTAGACCGGCACGTCGGGAGCGGACTCGGGGGAATTGGTGAGCAGGAACATCTTGGGCGGGGGCTCGTTCCAGGGGTCCTCGAGGATGCCGCCCTCGAAGGAGATGTGGAAGAGGTTGCGATCGGTGGAGTACGGCCGCTCGGTGGTCACCGGCACCGGGATGTCGTGTCGCCGGGCGAAGTCCATGAGCGCGGTGCGGGAGTCGAGATCCCACTCCCGCCACGGCGCGATCACGGTCAGGTCGGGACCGAGCGCCGCGTAGGTCAGCTCGAAGCGCACCTGGTCGTTGCCCTTGCCGGTGGCCCCGTGGCTCACCGCGTCCGCCCCTTCCTTCCGCGCGACCTCCACCTGGGCCTTGGCGATGAGGGGCCGCGCGATCGAGGTGCCCATGAGGTACGAGCCCTCGTACACCGCGTTGGCCCGCAGCATCGGGAAGACGAAGTCGCGGACGAATTCCTCCCGGAGATCCACGATGTGGACGGAGGAGGCGCCGGTGCGCAGGGCCTTCTCCTTGACCGGGATCAGCTCCTCGCCCTGCCCCAGGTCGGCGCAGTAGGCCACGACCTCGCAGCGGTAGGTCTCGATGAGCCAGCGGAGGATGACGGAGGTGTCGAGGCCTCCGGAGTACGCGAGCACGACCTTCTTGACGGATCTGGTCACGGCCGCTCCCCACCCAGCAGGTGTACGATGATGGCCTTCTGCGCGTGCAGGCGATTCTCGGCCTGATCGAAGATCAGGCTCCGGGGCCCGTCCAGCACCGCGTCGGTGATCTCCTCCCCGCGGTGCGCGGGCAGGCAGTGCATCACGAGCGCGTCATCGGGCGCGAGGCCGAGCAGCCGGTCGTTGACCTGGTAGCGCTGGAAGGCCTCCAGGCGCTGCTCGCGGTCGCCTTCCTGGCCCATGCTGATCCAGGTGTCGGTGTAGATCACGTCGGCGTCCTCCACCGCGTCGCGCACCTCGGTGGTGACCTGCACGCGCCCGCCCATCGCGCGGCAGGCCTCCAGCACACTCGCGTCCGGCTCGTAGCCTGGCGGGCACGCCACCACGGAGGTGGTGCCAAGCATGGAGCCGAGGAGCAGGAGCGAGTTGCACACGTTGTTGCCGTCGCCCACCCAGACCAGGCGCAGCTTCGCCGGATCCAGGCCGCGCTCGTAGAGCGTGAAGAAGTCCGCCATCGCCTGGCACGGGTGCTCGAGGTCGGACAGGCCGTTGATCACCGGGATCGTGGCGTTGGCCGCGAGCTGCTCGAGTGTCTTGTGCGAGAACACGCGCGCCGCCACCACGTCCACCCAGCGCGAGAGGTTGCGGGCCACGTCGGGCACCGACTCGCGCTTGCCGATCCCGATCTCCTGGGCGGCCAGGTACACCGCGGCGCCGCCGAGCTGCACCATCGCCACCTCGAACGTCACGCGGGTGCGCAGCGAGGGCTTCTCGAAGATCAGGGCCATGGTGCGCCCGGGCAGCGGCGTCCAGGCGTCGCGGGCCTTCTGCCGGGTCTTGAGCTCGGCGGTGAGGGCGAACAGGCGCGGGAGCTCCTCCCGGGCGATGTCGCGGATGGACAGGAAGTGGTTCACTTCACGAAGCCGCTCAGGACCTGCTCGATGATCTCGACCGCGCGCCGCACCGTGGCCTCGTCGGTAATCAAGGGCGGCGCCAGCCGCAAAGTATTGTCGCCCGCGCTCAGCACGAGCAGGCCGCGCTCGCGGCAGGCCCCGATGACCTCGCCCACCGGCGGCACCAGGTCCATCCCCACGAGCAGCCCCCGCCCGCGCACCGCGGTGGCCGCCTTCGGGTGCCGGGCCCGCACCGCCTCGAGCTGGCTCTGCAGCACCTTGCCGGTGGCGGCCGCGCGCTCGGGCAGGCGCTCCTCCATCAGGGTCGTGAACACGGTCAGGCCCACCGCGGTGACGAACGGGTTGCCGCCGAAGGTGGAGCCGTGGGTGCCCGGGGTGAACGCGGACGCCACGCTCTCGGTGGCCAGGGTGGCCCCGATCGGCACGCCGTTGGCCAGGGCCTTGGCGAGCGTCATGATGTCAGGCTCGATCCCGGAGTGCTCGTAGGCCCAGAGCCGGCCGGTGCGCCCCATGCCGGTCTGGATCTCGTCCACCACGAGCAGGATTCCCGCCTCGTCGCAGAGCTTGCGGAGCCCGGGCAGGTAGCCGTCGTCCGGGATGTTGACGCCGCCCTCGCCCTGGATCGGCTCGACCATCACCGCGGCGGTGTGGCTGTCGATGGCCCGCTCCACCGCGCGCAGGTCGTTGAACGGCACGTACTTGAACCCGCCGGGCAGCGGCTCGAAGCCGTGATGGTACTTCTCCTGCGCGGTGGCGGTGACGGTGGCGAGGGTCCGGCCGTGGAAGCCGCCCCGCATCGTGATGATGTCCCCGCGGTCGCTGGCCCCGTGCTCCTTGGCCCACTTCCGCGCGAGCTTGATCGCGGACTCGTTGGCCTCCGCGCCCGAGTTGGAGAAGAACACCCGGTCCGCGAACGAATGATCGCAGAGCAGCTTGGCGAGCTGGGTCTGCTGGGGGATGTAGAAGAGATTGGACACGTGGAGCAGGGTGGCCGCCTGCTCCCGCATCGTCCCCACCACCTTGGGATGGGAGTGCCCGAGCGCGGTCACCGCGATGCCGCCGGTGAAGTCGAGGTACTCCTTGCCGTCGCTGTCCCATACCCGCGCCCCGTCGCCCCGCACCAGCACCACCGGGGCGCGCTTGGCGGTGGTCATGAGGTGCTTGTCCGCCCACTCGATCAGCGTCTTCGTGTCCGTCATCTTTTTTAGCCTCGCGGGTGAGAGCGACTCACAGCACTATTTCGGTGCCGATGCCTTCCTTGGTGAGAACCTCGAGCAGGATCGCGTGGGGTACGCGCCCGTCGATGATGTGGGCCTTCTGGGCGCCCCCGGTGAGCGCCCGCAGCGAGGACTCCACCTTGGGCAGCATGCCTCCGTCGATCACGCCCGCCTTGATCAGCCGCTCCGCCTCGCGCTTGGTGAGCGTCGAGACCAGGCGTCCGTCCTCCCCGTTGATGCCGGTCACGTCGGTGAGGTGGATCAGCTTCTCCGCGAAGAGCGCCGCGGCCACGTCACCGGCCACCAGGTCCGCGTTGATGTTGTAGGTCTCGCCCCCCGCCCCGACCCCGACCGGGGCGATCACCGGGATGAAGCCGTTTTCCTCGAGCAGCTTGATCGGCTCCGGATTGATCGCCTCCACCTCTCCCACGAGGCCGATGTCCACCGAGGTCCCGTCGGGCAGCTTGTGCAGGCGCTTGTGGGCCCGCAGCAGGCTCGCGTCCTTGCCGGAAAGCCCGACCGCCCGGCCCCCGTGCAGATTGATCAGGCCCACGATCTCCTTGTTGATCTTGCCGACCAGGACCATCTCGACGATCTCGACCGTCTCCTCGTCGGTGACCCGCATGCCGCCCACGAACTTCGGCTCCTTGCCGAGCCGCTTCATGAGGGCGCCGATCTGCGGGCCCCCGCCGTGAACGATGACCGGTCGGATGCCGACCAGCCGCAGCAGGAGCACGTCCTTGGCGAACTGCTCCTTGAGGTCCGCCTGCTCCATCGCCGCGCCCCCGTACTTGATCACGAGGGTCTTGCCCTGGAAGGCACGGATATAGGGCAGCGCCTCGATGAGCAGCTCGGCGCGCTGCACCAGCTCCGGGATCGGCGTCATGCGCTCGTCCACCTTATAAGATGTAGCGGGAGAGATCCTCGTCCTTCACCACGTCGGCCAGCTGGGCCTGCACGTACTCCGCGTCGATCACGAGCTCCTGCCCCACCAGGTTCGGGGCGTCGAAGGAGATCTCCTCCAGCAGCCGCTCCATCACCGTGTACAGGCGGCGGGCCCCGATGTTCTCGGCCCGCTGGTTCACCGTGAACGCGATCTCGGCGATGGCCTCCACCGCGTCGGTGGTGAAGCGCAGCGCCACCCCTTCCGTCTTCAGCAGCTCAACGTACTGCCGGATCAGGGCATTCTGAGGTTCGCTCAGAATGCGGATAAAATCCGGCCGCGTCAAGGGCTCCAGCTCGACCCGGATCGGGAACCGTCCCTGCAGCTCCGGGATCAGGTCCGCGGGCTTGGCCACGTGGAAGGCCCCCGCCGCGATGAACAGGATGTGGTCGGTCCGGACCATCCCGTACTTCGTGGTCACCGTCGAGCCCTCGACGATCGGCAGGAGGTCGCGCTGCACCCCTTCCCGGGACACGTCGGGCCCCCGGCCCCCCTCCCGGCCCGCGATCTTGTCCAGCTCGTCCAGGAAGATGATCCCCGAGTTCTCCACCCGGCGGACCGCCTGCCCCACCGCCTCGTCCACGTCCACCAGCTTCTGGGCCTCCTCCTGGGCCAGCAGCCGGCGGGCCTCCCCCACCTTGACCCGCCGCCGCCGGGTGCGGCCCGGCATCAGGTGCGAGAGCATGTCCTTGAGGTTGATCCCGATCTCCTCCATGCCCTGCCCCGGGAGCACCTCCAGCATGGGCCCGGCCTGCTGCACGTCCATCTCGATGGGCCGGTCGTCGAGCTTGCCGGTGCGGAGCTGAGCGCGAAGCTTGTCGCGGGTGGCGTCGCGGGAGGCATCGGGCGACACCTCCTCGAGCGTACCGCTCACGTAGGCCTCCCCGGGACGACGGGGCAACAGCAGATCGAGGAGCCGCTCCTCGGCCAGGGTCTCCGCCCGCTCGCGGACCGCGGCGGCCATCTCCGCCTTGACCATGCTCACGCCGAGCTCGGTCAGGTCGCGGATCATGGACTCCACGTCCCGGCCCACGTAGCCGACCTCGGTGTACTTGGAGGCCTCCACCTTCAGGAACGGAGCCTGGGCGAGCTTGGCGAGGCGCCGGGCGATCTCGGTCTTCCCGACCCCGGTGGGCCCGATCATGATGATGTTCTTGGGCGCGACCTCGTCCCGCAGCTCGAGGGGCAGGTTCTGGCGCCGCCAGCGGTTGCGGAGCGCGATGGCCACCGCGCGCTTGGCCTTGCCCTGCCCGACGATGAAGCGGTCGAGCTCGGCGGTGATCTGGGCCGGGGTGAGGCCGGTCAGCTCGAGCGGGCGGGCGGACTGGTCGGTCACAGGCTCAGCACCGTGATCTGATCGTTGGTGTAGACGCAGATGCCGGCCGCGATGCGCAGGGACTCCTCCGCGATCTGGGGCGCCTCGAGCGTGGAGTGCGCGCGCAGCGCCCGCGCCGCCGCGAGCGCGTAGGGCCCGCCCGAGCCGATCCCGACCAGGCCGTCGTCGGGCTCGATCACGTCGCCGGTGCCCGACACGATGAAGCTCGCCTCCGCGTCGGCCACCGCGAGGAGCGCTTCGAGCCGTCGGAGCACGCGGTCCATGCGCCACTCCTTGGCCAGCTCGACGGCGGCGCGCGGCAGGTTGCCCCGGTGCTCCTCGAGCTTGGCCTCGAAGCGCGCGAACAGCGTGAACGCGTCGGCGGCCGCGCCCGCGAAGCCGGCGAGGACGCGGTCGTGGTGCATCTTGCGCACCTTGCGCGCGCCCGCCTTCATGATGGTCTGGCCGAAGGTGACCTGCCCGTCTCCCGCCACCGCCACGCGGCCCCGGTGCCGGACGCAGACCACGGTGGTGGCGTGGATCGACGGGGTGGCGGGCGAGGTCATCGCGTGGTCCCGCCGGTCAGGTCGCCCGCGGATGGGCGGCGTCGTACACGCGCATCAGGTGCTCCGGGCTCACGTGGGTGTAGCGCTGGGTGGTGGAGAGGCGGCGGTGGCCCAGCAGCTCCTGGATGAGACGGAGATCCGCGCCCGCTCCCAGCATGTGGGTGGCGAAGCTGTGGCGCAGGGTATGGGGCGTCACCCGCTGGGCGATGCCGGCGCGACGCGCGCGGGCGCGCACGATGCGCAGCGCGCTCCGCGTGGTGAGCCGACCACCGCGCGCGTTGAGGAAGAGCGGCCCGCGCCGCCGGCCGCGGCGGGCCAGGTAGGCCGCGAGGGCTTCGAGCGCCGACTCCCCGACCGGCACCACGCGCTCCTTGCCGCCCTTGCCGAGGGCGCGGACGGTGCGCCGGTCCTCGTCCAGATCGTCGACGTCGAGGCCGCAGCCCTCGGCCACCCGCAGCCCGCTCGCGTAGAGCAGCTCGAGCAGCGCGCGATCGCGCGCGCCCGCCACCGTCGCCTCCGGCTCGGGGCGCAAGAGCTCGGCGGTCTCATCCACCGGCAGGAACGACGGCAGGCGCCGTCCCAGGCGCGGACCGCGCACCTGGCGCGCCGGATTCACCTCGAGGGCGCCGCGGCGGGTGAGGAAGCGAAAGCAGCTCCTCACCGCGGCCAGCTTGCGCGAGATCGTGGCCTTGGCCAGCTTCCGCTTGTGCAGCCACGCCAGGTAGGCCCGGACCACCCGCGTATCCGCGTCCTCCCAGCCCGCGATCTTCTCGGCGGACAGGAAGCGGGAGAACTCGGTCAGATCGGCGGTATAGCTCCGGAGGGTATGCGGCGACGCGCCGCGCTCGACGTTCTGGTATTCGAGAAAGGACCCGACCGCCGCGTCCATCGTGGATGAACCGGGGGGCTCCTCAGGCGACCGTGGGAACCAGTTCCTGCCGGTAGCCGCACTCCTCCCGGAAGCACTGCCGCGTGACCTTGCCGCCCTTGGCGTAGCGCTCGGTCAGGAACGGCGCCGCGCACTTCGGGCACGGCTCCGCCACCGGGCGCGTCCACAGGGCGAACGTGCACGTGGGGTAGTTCGTGCACGCGTAGAAGGTCTTGCCCTTGCGGGTGCGCTTCTCCAGGAGCTGGCCGCCGCAGCCGGGCAGCGGGCACGTGATCCCGAGCGTGATCGGCTTGGTGGTCTTGCACTCCGGGTAGCCCGAGCACGCGATGAACTTGCCGAAGCGGCCGTGCTTGATGACCATCGGCTTGCTGCACGTCGGGCAGATCTCGTCGGTGGGCTCGTCCGCCGGCCGCTCGCGGCCGCCGCTCATGTCCTTGGTGAACTTGCAGTCGGGATAGGTCGAGCAGGCCAGGAACTTCCCGAAGCGCCCCCACTTCTCGAGCAGCGGCTTGCCGCACTCGGGGCACTCCTGCCCGGCGTCCACCCCGACCTTGACGTTGTCCATCTTCTTGCCGGCCGCCTTCAGGTCGCGCGAGAACTGCTTGTAGAAGGTCTCGACCGTCTTCACCCAGTCCGCGTCGCCTTCCTCGATCTTGTCGAGCGACTCCTCGAGCCCGGCGGTGAACTCGACGTCCATGACCTCGGGGAAGTGGGGCACCAGCATGTCGGTGACCTGCATGCCGAGGTCGGTCGGGAACAGGGTGCCTCGCTCGCGCCGCGCGTAGCCCCGCTCCTGGATCGTGCCGAGGATCTGCGCGTAGGTGGACGGCCGCCCGATCCCCCGGTCCTCCAGCAGCTTGACCAGCGAGGCCTCGGTGAAGCGCGGGGGCGGCTGGGTGAAGTGCTGCCGGGGGTCGAGCGCGAGGAGCTTGAGCGTCTCGCCCACCGTCAGCGGCGGCATCACCGCCTCCGCCTCCTCCTCCGGCGTCTCGTCGGTGGCCTCGCGCGACTCGACGTAGACCGCGGTGAAACCGGGGAACTTCATGGTCGAGCCCTGGGCCCGGAAGAGGGCGTCCGCCGCCGTGATGTCCGCGGCCACCGTGTCGTACACCGCGGGCAGCATCTGGCTCGCGAGGAAACGCTCCCAGATCAGCCGGTAGAGCGCGAGCTGGTCCTTGGACAGGAAACGGGCCACCGCCTTGGGCTCACGCGCCACCGAGCTCGGGCGCACCGCCTCGTGGGCTTCCTGCGCGCTCTTCTTGGCCTTGTAGGCGGGCGGGGTGTCGGGCAGGTACTCGCGCCCCAGGCGCCCGGTCACCCACTCCCGCGCTTCCTCCTGCGCCTCCGCGGCCACCCGCACCGCGTCGGTGCGCATGTAGGTGATGAGGCCGACCGCGCCCTCCTCGCCGAGCTCGACGCCCTCGTAGAGCTGCTGGGCCAGCATCATCGTCTTCTTGGCGGTGAAGTGCAGCTTGCGGCTCGCGTCCTGCTGGAGCGTGGAGGTGATGAAGGGCGGCGCGGGATTCCGACGCCGCTCGCCCCGCGTCACCGATTTCACGGTCCAGGCGGCGCCCGTGAGCCCGGTCGTCACCGCGGTGGTCGCGGCCTCGTCGGGCAGGTCGGCCTTCTCGCCGCGCACTTCCTTGAGGGTCGCCACGAAGTCGGGCGGGTTCTTGCCCTTGAGCTTGGCGTGCAGCGACCAGTACTCCACCGGCACGAAGGCGGCGATCTCCCGCTCGCGCTCGGTGAGCAGGCGCACCGCCACCGACTGCACGCGGCCGGCCGAGAGCCCGCGGCGGATCTTCTCCCAGAGGAGCGGCGAGAGCTTGTAACCCACGAGCCGGTCCAGCACGCGCCGGGCCTGCTGAGCGTTGACCTTGTTGGTGTCAATCTTGCCGGGGTTCAGGAAGGCGGCCTTGACCGCGCGCTCCGTGATCTCGTTGA
>CAMLFJ010000104.1 GCA_946479205.1 uncultured bacterium
CCCCGTGGCTCCTGCCCGCGGGCACGCTCGGCGGCCGGGCGCCGGTGGCCGCCGAGTGGGACGAGATCCGCGAGGGCTTCCGCCTGGCGGGCCGGCTCGCCGCCGACGGCGTCGGGCAGACGGTGGTGCGGGCGCGCGGCGTGACGGTGGCGCTGGAGGCCGCCGAGGGCACCGACGAGGCGATCCGGCGAGGCGGACGTCTCGCCGGCCCCGGGGCGGTGGTGGTGAAGGCGGTGGCGACCTCCCACGACTACCGCTTCGACATCCCCACCGTGGGCGCGGCCACGCTCGAGGCGATGCGCGAGGGCGGCGCCACCGCGCTCGCCGTCCCGGCGGGCCGGGTGCTGCTGCTCGACCGCGACGAGGTGGTGCGGCTCGCCGACCAGGCGGGCATCGCGGTGGTGAGCGTCGATGACGTCGGCTGAGCGGTCCGCGGATCGCGCGGCGATCATGCTCTCGGCCGGAGAAGCCTCCGGCGATCTCCACGGAGGCACGCTCTGCCGGGCCCTGCGCGACCTGGCCCCCGGGCTCCGCCTCACCGGCATGGGCGGCGGCCACATGGCCGCGGCGGGCATGGAGGTGATCGTGGACCCGACCGGCGAGGCCACGGTGGGCACGAGCGAGGCGGTCGGGCGCATCCCGGCCCTCTACCGCGCGTACCGCGCCATGGGGAGCCGGCTCCTGGCCGACCGTCCCCGCGCGCTGGTGCTCATCGATTTCCCGGAGTTCAACCTGCGCCTCGCGCGCCGCGCGCGGCGCGCCGGCGTGCCGGTGGTCTACTTCATCCCGCCCCAGCTCTGGGCGTGGCGCGCCGGCCGCGTGCGGCAGATGGCGCGGCAGGTGAAGCGGGTGCTCGCGGTCTTCCCGTTCGAGCCGCCGCTCTACGAGCGCGCGCGCGTCCCGGTGACCTTCGTCGGGCATCCGCTGCTGGACGTGCTGCCGCTCGACCTCACGCGTGATGAAGCCCGCCGGCGGCTCGGCGCCGATCCCGGCCACGCGCTGATCGGCCTCCTGCCGGGCAGCCGCCCCGGCGAGATCGACCGCCTGCTGCCCCCGATGCTGGACGCGGCCCGGCGCCTCGCCGCCGCGGACGCGCGGCGCCGCTTCACGCTGGGCCTGGCGCCGACCGTGGCCCACGAGCGGGTGACGGCGCTCATCACGGCCGCCGGTCCCGGGATCCCGCCGATCGAGGTGGTGAGCGGGCGCACCTACGAGGTCATGGCCGCGGCCGACACGCTGCTCATCGCCTCAGGCACCGCCACCTTGGAAGCGGCCCTGCTCGGCGCGCCGATGGTCATCTGCTACCGGGTCTCGCGGCTCACCGAGCTGGTCGCGCGCACCCTGGCCCACGTGCGCTGGATCGGCCTGCCCAACCTGGTGGCTGGACGCGAGATCGTCCCCGAGCTGATCCAGGGGGAGGCGACCGGCGCACGCCTGGCGCGGGAGGCCGCGCGCCTGCTGGACGACCCGGTCGCAGCCACCGCTCAGCGGGCGGCGTTCAAGGACCTGCGGGCGCGCCTCGGCGAGCCCGGCGTCGGCCGGCGCGCCGCGCGCGCCGTGCTCGACAGCGCGCGGGCCGGATGAAGATCCCAGGTTCGCTCGCGCTCGCCGCCGGCCCCATCCTCGGCTCGTTCGCCCTGCGCGCGCTCGGGAGCACCCTGCGCGTTCGGCGCGAGGAGGCGGCGGTGGCCCCGCTCTGGGCCGCCCGCACCCCGCTGATCTACGCGATGTGGCACGGCCGCCTCCTGCTCCTGCCGTATCTCTACGGCCTCCGCGGCGCCCGCGTCCTCACGAGCCGCTCGCGCGACGGCGAGATCGTGGCCCGGTGGATCCGACGCTTCGGGCTCGACCCGGTGCGGGGCTCCTCGTCGCGCGGGGGCGGGGAAGCGCTCCGCGCGCTCGCCCGCGCCCTGCGGAGCGGTCGCGAGGTGGTCGTGGTTCCCGACGGGCCGCGCGGGCCGCGCGAGGTGCTCAAGCCGGGCGTGATCCGGCTGGCGCGGCTCTCCGGCGCGCCCATCGTGCCCCTCGCGGTCGGCGCCTCGCGCGAGTGGCGGCTGCACTCGTGGGACGAGTTCAGGATCCCGCGGCCCTTCGCCCGCTGCGTGGTGCGCTTCGGCGAGCCGATCCACGTCCCGCGCGCCGCCGACCGGGCCGGCGAGGAAGCGGCCCGCAAGGACGTCGAAGCGGCGCTCCGCGGCCTCGGCTGGCAGGTGGACGAGGAGGCACGCCGCTGATGTACGCGCTCTACTCCGCGGTGCTCGGGATGGGCCTTCTCGCGTACCTGCCCGCCTTCCTGGTCCGTCGCCGTCGCGCGGGCTACCGCCGGAACCTCGGCCAGCGCCTGGGACGGCTGGGAGAAGGGCTGCCGCCCGAGCCGCGCTGCTGGGTTCACGCGGTCTCGGTGGGCGAGTCGGCCGCGGCGGTGCCCCTCGTCGAGGGAATCCGCCGGCGCTGGCCCGAGCTCGGCATCGTGGTCAGCACGATCACCCCCACCGGCGCGCGCATCGTGGGCGAGCGCCTCGCCGGCACCGCGGTCCATCGCTACTTCCCGATCGATCTCCCGGGATCGGTGCGCCGCGCGCTCGACGCCGCGCGCCCGCGCTTCTTCATCGCCATCGAGACCGAGCTGTGGCCCAACTTCCTGCGCGCCCTCGCGCGGCGCCGGATCCCGGCGATGATCGCCAATGGGCGCATCTCCGACCGGTCGTTCCGGCGCTACCGGTGGGTGCGCGGGCTGATGCGGCGCGTGCTCGCGGACGTCTCCGTCTTCGCGATGCAGACCGACGAGGACGCCCGGCGCATCATCGCGCTCGGCGCGCCCCCGTCGCGCGTGGTGGTGACCGGCAACCTGAAGAGCGACCTGCTCCCCGAGGCGGCCGGCGACGACCCCGCGGGCTGGCGCGCGCGGCTCCATCTCGGCGCGGGCGCGCGCCTGTGGATCGCGGGCAGCACCCACCGCGGCGAGGAGGCCGTCGTGCTCGACGCCTTCCTGCGCGCGCGGAGCCGCTGCCCGGAGCTGGCCCTGCTGCTGGCGCCCCGGCATCCGGAGCGGGCGGGCGAGGTCGAGGCGCTGATCCGCGAGCGGGGCCTGCTCGCGGCCCGGCGCAGCCGCCTGCCCGCGGACGGGGCGCCCGGCGCGGTGATCATCCTCGACACGGTCGGCGAGCTCGCCGCGCTCTACGCGCTGGCCGAGATCGTCTTCGTGGGCGGCAGCCTCGTGCCGATCGGCGGGCACAACGTGCTGGAGCCCGCCATGCGCGGCAAGCCGGTGCTGGTGGGCCCGCACATGAGCAATTTCCGCGAGGGCGCGGAGCTCCTGCAGCGAAGCGGCGGCGGCCTCGTGGTGAAGGACGCGCCCGAGCTCGAGCGGGAGCTCGCCCGCCTGCTCGAGGACCGCGATCTCGCCCGGCGCATGGGGGACGCGGCCCGCGAGGCGTTCGCGGGACGCCAGGGCGCGGTGAGCGCCACGCTCGACCTGGTCGGCCTCCACCTGTGGCCCCGTGCGGAAGGCGCCGCGTCGTGACGACCCCGCGCCGGGCGCCCGAGGTGCTGCTGCGCCGGTACTGGGAGGATCCCGACACCCCGGTGGTGACGGCCGGCCTCTCCGCGCTCAGCCTCGGCTACCGCGGCGCGCTCCGCGCCCGCGACCTCGCGTACCGGTGGAAGATCCTGAGGACCGGACGGCTGCCCTGCGCGGTCGTCTCGGTGGGCAATCTCACGCTGGGCGGCAGCGGCAAGACGCCGACGGTGGAGCTGGTGGTGCGCACGCTGCAGGAGCTGGGCGCGGTGCCCGCGGTGGTGAGCCGCGGCTACGGCCGCGTCACCCGCGGCGTGCACGTGGTCGCGGACCGGGACGGCGTCCGGGCCGACGCGCGCACCGCCGGCGACGAGCCCATGCTGCTCGCCGAGCGCCTGCCCGGCGTCGCGGTGGTGGTGGGGGAGAATCGCCACGAGGCCGGTCGCGTCGCGGTCGAGCGGCTCGGAGCCACCGCCCTCGTACTCGACGACGGCTTCCAGCACCGCACGCTCGCCAAGGACCTCGAGATCCTGGTGGTCCAGGGCCGCGCGCCGTGGGGCAATGCCCGCGTCTTTCCCCGCGGCATGCTCCGCGAGCCGCTCGGCGGGCTCGCCCGCGCCCACGTGATCGTGGTGTCCAATCCGGGCGGCCCCGGCCCGGTGGAGGCGGTGACCGCGACGGTCCGGCGCTTCAACCGGACCGCGGCGGTGCTGGCGGCGAGCTATCACCACCAGGACGCGCTCGAGACGCAGAGCGGCCGCCGGGTCCCGGTGGCCGAGCTGAGGGGCCGCCGGCTCATCGCCTTCGCCGGGCTCGGCTCGCCCCAGGGCTTCGCCGACACGCTCGACGCCGCGGGGATCCGGCGCGCGGCCTTCGCCGAGTTCCCCGATCACCACTGGTTCACGCCGGCCGATCTGCGGGAGCTCGTGCAGGACGCCCGCGCCGCGGGGGCCCAGGGCCTGATCACGACCGAGAAGGACTGGGTGCGGCTCCGCGACCTGCCCCCGTCGCCGCTGCCCCTCTGGGTGCTGCCGGTGCGGCTCGTGCTCGAATCGGGACAGGACACCTGGTCGCGCCTGCTCGCGGGCGCGCTGTCCGCGTCCCCGCTGGGCCGCCCCTGTTCATGAGCGCGGCGATCGTCGTCCGCACGCCGAACTGGCTGGGCGACACCGTGATGGCGCTCCCCGCCCTGAGCGCGCTCCGCGCCGCGGAGCCGGGCGCGCGCATCACCCTCGTCGGCCGCTGGGCCCCGCTGCTGGCCGGGCAGGGCGTCGCCGACATCGTGCTGCCGTATCCCGGACCGCTCGCGGCACGCCGTCGCCTGGCCCGCGCGCTGGCCGCCGAGCGCGCCGACGTCGCGGTGCTCATGCCCAGCTCCATCGAGTCGGCGCTCGCGGCCTGGCGCTGGCGCGCGGCGCGCCGCGTGGGCTACGCGACCGACGGGCGCGCGGCGCTCCTCACCGACGCGCTCCCGCTGCCCGAGCCACGCGGGCACCAGGTGGACGAGTACGCGGCGCTGCTCGCCCCGCTCGGCGTGGGCGGTGCGGCCGACGCGCCCGCGTGGACCCTGCGACGCGATGACGCGATGGACGCCGAGATCGTGCGACTGCTGGCCGACACCGGGGTCGCCGCCGACGCGCGCCTGGTCGGCCTCCACCTGGGCGCGGCCTTCGGGAGCTCGAAGCTCTGGCCCGCGGAGGCCTTCGGACGCCTGGCGCAGCGGCTCGCCGGCGCGGGGCTGACGCCGCTGCTGCTGGGCACCCGCGACGACGCGGACACCGCCGCCGCGGTCGCCCGGGCGGCCGGCGGACCGATCGCGTCACTCGTGGGGCGGGACCGGCCCGCCCTGTTGCCGCGCCTGCTCGTGCGCCTGCGCTGCCTCGTGAGCGGGGACACCGGTGTCGCGCACCTGGCCGCGGCGGTGGACGTGGCCACCGTCACCCTCTTCGGCCCCACCGACCGCCGGCTCACCGCCCCGCGCGGGCACAAGAGCCGGACCCTCGACCGCGCGGCCCCGTGCGCGCCATGCTTTCTTCCTCGCTGCCCCATCGACCATGTGTGCCTCACCCGGATCGAGCCGGACGAGGTGCTGCACGAGGTGAGGGAGGCGGTGGCGTGAAGACCGTGCTGCACACGGAAGCGTCGCCGGGCCTGGGCGGCCAGGAGGTACGCACGCTCAACGAGGCGCGCTGGACGGTGGAGCGCGGCTGGCGCGTGCTGGTGGCCGGCCAGCCCGACGGTCGTCTGCTGGAGCGGGCGCGCGCGGCGGGCCTCGAGACCGCGCCGGTCCGCATGGCCGGTCCCGTGGATCCGCGCGCCCTGGCCGGCCTGGTGCGGCTGATCCGGCGCGAGCGGGTGAGCCTGGTCCACACCCACAGCTCCATCGACGCCTGGCTCGGCGGCATGGCGGCCCGGTTCTGCCGCGTCCCGGTGGTGCGCACCCGGCACGTCTCGATCGCCATCCGCCGCGGCTTCAATCCGGTCTACCGCTGGCTCGCCGACCGCGTGATCACGAGCGGCGAGGCCATCCGCCGGCTGGTCGTGGAGGTGGGGGTGCCGCCCGAGCGGGTCATCGCGATCCCGGCCGGGGTGAGCCTCGAGTCCTTCCCGTTCGGCGCTCGCGCGCCGGCGACCGCGCGCGAGCTCGGCCTGGGCCACCCGGTGATCGGCTCGGTCGCGATGTTCCGCGGCTCCAAGGGCCACCCCCAGCTCCTCCAGGCCTTCGCGATGATCCGCGAGAAGCGGCCCGACGCCACCCTGCTCCTGGTCGGCGACGGAATCCGCCGCAACTGGGTGGAGCAGCTCGCGCGGGACGCGAAGCTCTCGGACGCGGTCGTCTTCACCGGGTTCCGCCCCGACGTGCCGGCCCTCCTCGCCACCATGGACTGCTTCGCCCAGGCCTCCACGCGCACCGAGGGCGTGCCGCAGGCCCTGCTCCAGGCCTTCGCGACCGGCGTGCCGGTGGTGGCGAGCCGGATCGGGGGCATTCCCGAGGTGGTGACCGACGGCGTGACCGGGCTCCTCGTCGAGAGCGAATCGGTCGAGGCGCTCGCCGCGGGGATCGAGCGCGTGCTGGACGACCCCGAGGCCGCCGCGCAGCGGGCGCGCGCGGCGCGCGCGCTCGTGGAGGCACGGTTCTCGCACATCCACGCGATCGACCGGCTGCTCCAGGTCTACGACGAGCTGCTCGCGTGAGCCCGGCCCGGCCGCTCACCGTGCTGCACCTCGTGGCGAATCGCTGGTGGACCGGGAGCGCCGAGCCGGTGATCCGCCTGCTCACCGGCCTCCGGGCGCGTCGACACCGGGTCCTGCTCGGGCTCATCGCGGGCGACCGCTTCGAGCAGAAGGCGCGCGAGGCCGGCCTGGATCCGCTGCCCGGGCTCTCGCTGGAGGTGCGGGGCAACCCGCTCCGCGCGCTCGCGGATCTGCGGCGCGTGCGCGCGATCGTGCGGGCCGAGGGCGTGGACGTCGTCCACACGCATCACTCCCACGACCACTGGCTGGGCCTCCTCGCCCGGCGCGGGAGCCGGGCCGCGCTCGTCCGCACCTTCCACAATGCCCGCGCGGTGCGGCTCGGCTGGCCGTCGCCCTCACTCTACCGGCGCACCGACGCGTTGATCGCGGTCAGCCGCGAGATCGAGGAGCGCGCCCGGCACGCCGGCGTGCCCGCCGAGCGTCTGGCGCGTGTCGACGGGGTGGTGGACGTCGGCCGCTTCGAGACCGGCGATGGCGGCGCCGCCATCCGCAAGGAGTTCGACCTCGGCGGAGCTCCGGTGGTGGGCTGCGTGGCGCGCCTCGCCGCGCGCCGCGGCCACGAGCTGTTGATCCGCGGCTTCCGCCTGGTGCTCGCGGAGTACCCGGGGGCGCGACTCCTGCTCGTCGGCAAGGGCGAAGGGCGGGGGCGTCTCGAGGCGCTCGTCGCCGAGCTCGGTCTCGCGCGCGAGGTGCTGTTCACCGGCTATCGCGACGTCGACCTGCCGGGGGTGCTCCAGGCGCTCGACGCCTTCGCGTTGATGGGCGCGGGCTCCGACGAGTCCTGCCGCGCCGCGCTCGAGGCCATGGCGGCCGGCCGCCCGGTGATCGGCCGCCGCGTGGGCGCGCTCCCGGAGACCGTGATCCACGGAATCACCGGCCTGCTGGTGGACGACGATCGGCCCGAGTCGGTGGCGGCGGCCCTCCGCGCGCTGATCGCGGAGCCGGAACGGGCGACCGCGATGGGACGGGCGGGGCGGGAGCGGGCGCGGGAGCTCTACGGGACCGACGCGCATGCCGGGCGCGTGGAGATGGTGTACGAGGGGGCGCTTCGGTCGCGGGTGGAGGAGACGCGGTGAAGCTCTGCGGCCAACCGTTTACTTCTTCAAGCTCTATTCAATGCGGGGGCCCAGAAATGGCCCCCGCACGCCCCCAGGCCGCGGACGATCGTGGGCAGGTGACGGGCCCGTGATGATTCGGCACGTGTTGTCGTGTCGGGGGTGGTCGTCGGATGCATACTGGGCCGCGCGCGCGGTGGTCGAGCTGGAGCGCGCGGGCCACGACGTCACGCTCGTGTGCAAGAGGAGCAGCGAGGCGCGGGTCATGCGGCGCGCGGAGGAGATGGGGATCGAGCGGCTCGAGACGCTCCATCTCGCGAGCGGCGTCTCGCCGATCCTGGACCTGCACGACCTCCGTCAGCTCATCGAATGGCTGCCCGAGACGCACGTGTTCCACGTCCATCGCGGCAAGGAGCACTGGCTGGCCGCGCTCGCCAACCGGATGTCGAACCGGCGCCGCGCCGTCGTCCGGACACGCCACATCGTGCAGCCCATCCGGCCGCACGCGCTGAACCGCTGGCTGTACGGCTCCGCCACCGATCTCGTCGTCACGGTCACCGACGCCATTCGCGGCCAGATCGTCGCCACCGGCCTGGCCCCGGAGGCCCGGGTGGTGGCGTTGCCCGGCGGCGTGGACGCCGAGCGCTACCGCCCCGACGTGCCGCCGGTCCACGGGCTCGACGCGCGCGGCCTGCTCAAGGTGCCGGCGGACGTCCCGCTCATCGGGCTCGTCGCGGGCTTTCGGGTCATGAAGGGCCACGAGACCGTGGTCGCGGCGGCGG
>CAMLFJ010000105.1 GCA_946479205.1 uncultured bacterium
TCATATTGCCGGCCCTGGCCGCCGCGCTCGCGGCTTCCGCGCGGATCCCGGCACCTGCGCTGCCGCTCGGCTCCGGGCTCGCGCTGTTCATGCCGGGGGGGTTCGCGCGCATGTCCCCGATCCTGGTGGCCGTCGGCCTGGCGCTCACCATCGGCGGGAGCTGGCTGGCGGTTCGGGTCTTCGGACGGCGCCGGCCGCTCCGGATCAGCGACACGTGGGGCTGCGGGCGAGTGATCCAGACCCCGCGGATGGAGTACACGTCGACCGCCTTCGCCGAGCCCCTGCGCCGCGTGTTCGCCGAGGTGTACCGGCCGACCCAGGATCTCTCGATCGACTTCCATCCCGATTCGAAGTACTTCGTGCAGTCCATCGAGTACCGGAGCGAGATCGTCCCCTGGTTCGAGCGCTACCTCTATGCGCCGCTCGTCGCCCGGATCCGGCGGTGGGGCCTCCTGACCCGGGCGATTCAGTCCGGCTCGGCCCATGCCTACCTGGCCTACCTCGTGGTCGCCCTGGTGGGACTCCTGGCCCTGCTGCTCGTGCGGCAGATGTGAGATGCGGCTCATGGACCTCCTGCTCATAGGCCTCCTCGGCGCGTATCCGATCGGGGTCGCGGCGGCCCTCGGCGCCCGGGGCGCGCTCGGGCGCGGGCTCGTGGCCGGCTGCGGCCTCGTGGGAGCCCTGGCCGGGGTGGGGCTCGGCGCGGTCTGCCTGGGCACCGGGACCGTGCCGACCGTATCCACGTCGTTCCTGCCGCTGACCGAGTTCGCGCTCCGGGTCGACGGCCTGAGCGCGTTCTTCCTCATCGTCGTCGGGGTGGTCGGGGCCTCGGTCACGGTGTACGGCTTCGGCTACTCGGCCGCGTACGAGGGGCGCTACTCCCTGCGCCTGCTCGGCGCGATGCTGAACGTGCTGCTGCTGTCGCTGAGCGTCCAGGTCATGGCCGACAACGCGCTGACCTTCCTCATGGCCTGGGAGGCCATGTCGCTCTCGGCCTACGCCATGGTGCTGACCGAGCACGACCGTCCGGGAACGGTCCGCGCCGCGCACTGGTACATCGCGCTCACGCACGCCGGGTTCGTCGCCCTCCTCGCGATGTTTCTCCTGCTGTCCGCCGGCGATCTGAGCACCTCCTTCGCGGGAATGCGATCGGCGTCCCTCACCCCCGGGACCCGCGACGCGGCGTTCGCACTGGCCCTCCTCGGCTTCGGCACCAAGGCGGGCATCGCTCCGTTGCACGTATGGCTGCCCATGGCGCATCCGGTCGCCCCGAGCCACGTCTCGGCCCTGATGTCCGGCGTCGTGATCAAGATGGGAGTGTACGGGCTCCTGCGCGTCACGATCGACCTGCTGGTGGACGGGCCGCCCTGGTGGGGGGGCCTCGTCCTGGGTGCGGGCACCGTTTCGGCGTTCCTCGGCGTGCTCTACGCGCTGATGGAGCATGACCTCAAGCGCCTGCTCGCCTATCACTCGGTGGAGAACATCGGGATCATCTTCATCGGGATCGGGGCGGGCATGATGTTCCAGAGCTTCGGGCTGCCGACGCTGGCCACGCTCGGGATCGTGGCCGGGATGTATCACACGATCAACCACGCCTGCTTCAAGGGGTTGCTCTTCCTCGGCGCCGGCTCGGTGGTCCACGCGATGGGCACCCGCAACATGGAGGAGATGGGCGGGCTGATCAAGCGGATGCCCCGCACCGCGTTCTTCTTCCTCCTGGGCGCGTGCGCGATCTCGGGGCTGCCCCCGCTCAACGGCTTCGCCTCCGAATGGCTGGTGTTCCAGGCGCTGCTCGGCGGGTCGGCGATCCCCCAGCCCGAGGTCGCGATCGTCATGCCGATCGCGGTGGCCATGCTCGCGCTGACCAGCGGCCTCGCCGCCGCGTGCTTCGTCAAGGCCTTCGGGATCACCTTCCTCGCGATCCCGCGCTCTCCCCGCGCCGAGCAGGCGCACGAGGCTCCATGGTCCATGCAGGCCGGCATGGCGACGCTGGCGGTGGCGTGCGTAGTCTTGGGGCTCCTGCCCTTCGCGGTCGTCCCTCTCCTCGGGTCGAGCCTCGCGGGGCTCCGCGGCGTCGCCCCCGTCGCAATGGAGTTCACGCTCGCCCTGCCGCTGCAGGTGCCGGGCACGTCCGGTCAGATGTCGCCCTTGCTCCTGGCCTTAGGTCTCGGACTGCTGCTGGCTCTCGTTCCCTTCGCGCTCCGGCTGCTGGGCGCCGATCGGCGGTTGCGGGTGGGTGACACGTGGGGCTGCGGCCGCATCGGGCAGACGTCTCGAATGGAGTACACCGCGACCGCCTTCGCGGAGCCGCTGCGGCGCGTCTTCGCAGAGCTGTACCGGCCGACCCGGGACCTGTCCATCGACTTCCATCCGGACTCGAAGTACTTCGTGCAGTCGATCGAGTACCGGAGCGAGATCCACCCCTGGATCGAGCGGGTCCTCTACGACTGGCCGCTGCAGGGGTTCCACCACGCCGCGCTATGGGTCCGCCGGCTCCAGGGAGGGTCGCTCCACCTCTACCTCTTCTACCTGACGCTGGCGTTCCTGATCCTGCTCACCGCGGCTCGGTGGTGGAGGTGAACGTGGCGATGGTCGGCTACGCGCTCGAAATCGCGCAGGCGGCGCTCGCGCTCCTGCTCGCGCCGGGTCTGGTCGGGCTGGTCCGCTGGCTGAAGGCCCGCCTGCAGAACCGCCGAGGCGCCCCCGTCTGGCAGCCGTACTGGGAGCTGGCCAAGCTCTTCCAGAAGGAGGTCGTCGTCTCGAACAACGCGTCCTGGCTGTTCCGGGTCGCTCCGTTCATTGTCTTTGCGAGCGCGGTGGCGGTGACCTTCCTCGTGCCGATCCTCGCGGTGCCCCTGCCGTTCGACGGGGTCGGCGATCTGCTGGTCGTCGTCTACCTGCTCCTGCTCGGGACTTTCTTTCTCTCGCTGGCCGGGCTCGATCCCGGCTCGCCGTTCGGCGGGATGGGGGCCAGCCGCGAGATGACGGTGGCGGCCCTCGCCGAGCCCACCGTGGCCCTCGCCATCTTCGCCCTGGCCCTCAGCGCGGGCTCGACCAACCTCGGCCAGATCGTGGCGCGGACCATGGCCGACCCCGCGGCGGCGGTGAGCCCCGGCCACCTGCTCGCGTTCGGCGCCCTGTTCGTGGTGACGCTCGCCGAGACCGGGCGGCTGCCGATCGACAACCCGGCAACGCACCTCGAGCTGACGATGATCCACGAGGCGATGATCCTCGAGTACTCCGGGCGCTACCTCGCTCTCATCGAGTGGGCGGCGGCGCTGAAGCTACTGATCTTCTTCTCGTTGCTCGGCAACCTCTTCGTTCCCTGGGGCGTGGCGGTGGTCCTGACTCCAGCGACCCTCGCGGTGGCGGTCGTGAGCCTGCTCGCCAAGCTCGTGGTGCTGGCGGGGGTGGTCGCGGTGCTCGAGACGCGCATCGCGAAGCTCCGCCTCTTCCGGGTGCCCGAGCTGCTGAGCGTCTCCTTCGTGCTCGCGTTGCTCGCGGTCACCTCCTCGTTCCTGCTGAGGTAGGCTGTGGATTCCGTCTTCTCCCAGCTCTGTGTTCTCGGCTCGAGCCTGGTGCTGATCTTCGGGCTCATCCTGCTCTGGCGGCGGGGGGTGACCGCCTACATCAGCGCCTTCACCTGGCAGTCCATCGTCCTGTCCGGGGTGACGGTGGTCGTGGCCTACTTCGGCAACGACCACGAGCTGTACTGGGTCGCGGCCGGCCTGCTCCTGCTCAAGGGACTCGTGATCCCCCGGCTCCTGAGGCGGATGGCGCGTCGGTTCGCGGCCGAGCGCGAGCTGGAGCCGTACGTGAACACCGCCACGTCGCTGGTGGTGTCCGGCCTCCTCGTGCTGTTTGCCTACGCCATCACCCGGCCCCTGGTGGCGCTGAGCCAGCTGCCGACGCGGGCGGGCATGCCGCTGGCGATGGGCCTGATCCTCGTGAGCCTGTTCGTGGTGATCAGCCGGAAGAAGGCGCTGACCCAGGTCGTGGGCTTCTTGATGCTGGAGAACGGCCTCGCCCTGCTCGCGGTCCTGGGGACCTACGGGATCCCCCTGATCGTCGAGCTCGGGGTGTTCCTCGACGTCCTCATGGGCTTCCTGGTGATGCAGATCTTCATCTACCAGATCCACGAGACCTTCGAGAGCATCGACGTGGAGCAGTTGAACCGCCTCCGGCACTAGAGGAATCGTGAATACATTTCTGATGTTGCTCGGGCCGCCCCTGGTCGCCGCGTCGCTGGCGGCGGTGGTCAGGCCCTACCGGCGCTTCGTCGGCTGGGCGAACGCGCTGCTGTCGCTTTCATCCGTGGGCGCGGCGCTGGTGCTGTGGAGCCACCTGCTCGCGGGCCGCGTACTGACCTCCGGGCCCGGGGAGTTCTTGCGGGCCGACGCGCTCTCGACCCTGCTCGCGTTCTGTGTGAGCGTGGTGGCGGCGCTCGCCGCCTGGCTCGGGCCGGGGATGAGCCGGGACGACGGCTACACCGACGCCGAGGCCCGGCGGTTCCGCATCTTCGCCAACCTGTGCGTCTTCGCCATGCTGTTCGCGGTGACCTCGAACAACGTGGGCTTCATGTGGATCGCGATCGAGGCGACCACGATCACGTCGGCCCTGCTCATCCCACTCCACGTGACGAAGGCCTCGGTCGAGGCGTCGTGGAAATACATCCTGATCGGCTCCGTCGGTATCGCCCTCGCCTTCGGGGGAACGGTCCTCGGCTACTTCGACTTCGTCAGCGTGGCCGGCCGCCAGCAGGCGGCGCTGAACTGGACGGTGCTGATGGCGTCGGCGCCCCACCTCCACCCCGAGGTCATCCAGCTCGCTTTCGTCTTCATCCTCGTCGGGTACGGCACCAAGGCCGGTCTCGCCCCCATGCACACGTGGCTCCCGGACGCCCATTCGGAGGCGCCGGCGGCTCTGTCCGCTGTCATGTCCGGCGTGATGCTCGCGGTCGCGCTCTACGCGGTGATCCGGTGGGAGGCGGTGGTGAACGCGTCGGCGGGAACCGGGTTCACGGACGGCCTCTACATCGCCCTCGGTGTCCTGTCGATCGTGATCGCGTCGTTCAGCCTGGTGATCCAGCGTAACTACAAGCGCATGCTCGCGTACTCCAGCATCGAGCATACCGGGTTGATCTGCGTGGGGCTGGCCCTGGGGCCGCTCGGGACCTTCGCCGCGATGCTGCACCTGCTCAACCACACGCTGGCGAAGTCGATGATGTTCTTCCTGGCCGGACGGGTGCTCCACCGCTACGGCACCGCCGAGATCGGCCGGGTGTCGGGGCTCCTCAAGGTCATGCCGTGGACGGGCGGCCTGTTCGCGGTGGGGATACTGGCCGTGATCGGCCTACCCCCCTTCGGCCTCTTCATCTCGGAGTTCGCGCTCTTCCGGGCCGGCTTTGCCGCGGGCCGGCCGTGGCT
This sequence comes from uncultured bacterium, assembly GCA_946479205.1. The sequence continues at coordinate 5,427 of CAMLFJ010000105.1, forward strand.
GATGGGCCTGGTCCTGGCCCTGCTCGCGATCGCGTTCGTCTCGATGATCGGCCACCTCAACCGGATGCTCTACGGCGCGCCCACCGCGGGCGTGGCGGTGGGCGAGAGGAACTGCTGGCCGCTGGTCCCGCTCGGTGTCTGCGTGATGGCCCTCCTCGTGCTCGGCATCACGCTGCCCCCGCCGCTCCAGACGCTGCTGCGCCAGATCGTGGAGATCGTCGGCCCATGACCCGCCTGTCCCAGCTCATGAGCGTCCTCGCCGAGAAACACGCCGAGCGCGTGGCCGACGTCCGCCTGGTGCGGGGCAACGAGCTCCACTGTAGAGTCCTCCCGCCCGCGATCCCCGCGCTGGCCGCGCTCCTCCGTGTGGGCTTCGGTGCGGAGCTGGTCTTCATGGTCGCCGGTGACCGCCGGGACGACCGCGGCGTGTTCGAGGTCGCCTACCTGTTCGCCCCGGAACGGGAGAACTGGCTCGTCCACGCCACCGCCGCGGTGCCCGCTGCGGCCCCCGCGATCGTCTCGCTGGCCACGTTCCACTACCCGGCCTCGCGCTTCGAGCGGGAGATCTACGATCTCTTCGGGATCGTGGCCGAGGGCCACCCCGATCCCCGGCCGCTCGTGCGCCACGCCTTCTGGCCCGCGGACTACTTCCCCCTGCGGAAGGACGCGACGGCGCGCGAGTTCACCGACGACGGGCGCGCCTTCCCCTTCACCGAGGTGGGCGGGGAGGGCGTGTACGAGATCCCGGTGGGCCCGGTGCACGCTGGGGTGATCGAGCCCGGCCACTTTCGCTTCAGCGTGGTGGGCGAGACGATCATCGACATGAAGTCGCGCCTCTACTTCACCCACAAGGGCACCGAGAAGCTCTTCGAGGGCCGCGAGCCGGCCGCGGGCGTCGAGCTGGCCGAGCGAGTGTCCGGGGACACGACCATCGGCCATTCGCTCGCCTTCTGCCAGGCGCTCGAGGCCGCCGCTGGCACCCCGGTGCCGGACCGCGCGCGCTGGCTGCGCGTGATCCTGCTCGAGATGGAGCGGCTCTACAACCACGTGGGCGATTTCGGCATGATCGCCAACGACACCGGCTACGCGGTGGCCCACTCCCACTGCTTCCGGATCCGGGAGCGGTTGCTGCGGCTCAACCGGCGCCTCACCGGCAACCGGCTGCTTCGGGGCGGTGTCGTCCCCGGCGGCGTCGGCCACGACCTGCCGGCCGACCTGGATCTGCCCGATGAGCTTCAGGCCGCCCTCCGGGACTTCGACGAGATCGTCGGGCTCGCGCTGGAGAACACCCTCGTGATGGACCGTCTCGAAGGCACCGGCCATCTGACCACGCGGATCGCGCGGGACCACGGCGTGCTGGGCTTCGTCGCGCGCGCCTCCGGCATCGACGCCGACGTCCGGCGCGACCATCCCTTCGCGGCCTACGGGGATCTCGCGGTGCGGGTGCCCGTCTTCGAGTCGGGCGACGTCAAGGCGCGGACTCTGGTGCGGGTCGAGGAGGCGCGGGAATCGGTCCGGCTCATCCGCGAGGCGGTGACGCGGCTGCCCGCCGGGCCGCTGGCCGCGCCCCTGGGCCCGCTGCCGCCCTGGGAGCCGGCCGGCGGGCTGGTGGAAGGTTGGCGCGGGGCGATCCGGCACTGGGTGATGGCGGACGCGGGCGGGCGGCTCCACCGCGTCAAGATCATGGACCCGTCGTTCCTCAACTGGCGGCCGCTGTCCTACGCGCTGCTCAAGAACATCGTCCCGGACTTCCCCCTCTGCAACAAGTCGTTCAACCAGTCGTACTCGGGCAACGATCTCTGACCGGGGGGTATACTGAGCCCATGAAAACTGGACTGATCGTTCTCGGCGTGATCGCCCTCATCGTGATCGGCGGCATCGGCTGGGCCATCGGCATCAACAACCAGCTCGTGGGCCAGGAGCAGGCGGTGAGCGAGAAGTGGGCGCAGGTGCAGAACGTCTACCAGCGCCGCGCCGACCTCATCCCGAACCTGGTGGAGACCGTCAAGGGCTACGCGGCGCAGGAGCGCACCGTGCTCGAGGAGGTCACCAAGGCGCGGGCCAGCGTGGCGGGTATCAAGGCCACCCCCGAGCTGGTCAACGATCCGGAGGCGTTCCGGAAGTTCCAGGCGGCCCAGCAGGAGCTGAGCGGCGCGCTCTCGCGGCTGCTGGTCACGGTCGAGCGGTACCCGGATCTCAAGTCCAACCAGAACTTCCTGACGCTCCAGAGCCAGCTCGAGGGCACCGAGAACCGCATCGCGGTCGAGCGCATGCGCTACAGCGAGGCGGTGCGCGACTACAACACGCGCCTGCGGCTCTTCCCGGGCAGCCTGGTGGCCTCGCTCCGCGGGTTCAAGGAGAAGGCCTACTTCGAGGCGGCGCCCGGCAGCCAGGAAGCGCCCAAGGTGAAGTTCTAGCGGGCGCTTCGAGCGGGAGCGGGCCGGTGCTTCGCCGCGCGGCGCTCGTCACGCTGCTCTTGGTGCTGCTGGCCGCGCCGGGCGCCGCGGCCCTTTCCATCCCCCCGCCGCCCGACCGGCGGGTCAACGACTACGCGGGCGCGCTGTCCCCCGCCGAGCGGGACGGTCTCGAGCAGCAGCTCATCGCCCGGGAGGCTACCAGTCAGAACCAGGTGGTGGTCGCGGTCTTCCGGTCGCTCGGGGGCGAGAGCCTCGAGGACTACTCGATCCGGCTGGCCAAGGCCTGGCGGATCGGGCAGAAGGGCCTCGACAACGGCGTCATCTTCCTCGTCTTCCTCGACGATCGGAAGATGCGCATCGAGGTCGGCTACGGGCTCGAGGGCAACCTCACCGACGCGGTCTCGTCCTCCATCCTGCGGGACATCGTGGCCCCGCGCTTCCGGGAGGGCCGCATCGCCGAGGGTATCGGCGCCGGCCTCGCCTCCATCGACCGGGCCCTCGCCGGGACCTACCAGCGTCCGCCCGGGCCGAACCGGGGCCAGCCCACGCACGGCTTCGGCTTCCGCGAAGTGCTCGCGCTGCTGTTCGTCGCGTTCTTGCTCATGGCGCTGGTACTGAACCGCACGCAGCAGGCGGCGCTACGCCGGCGCGGGTGGACGGGTGCCTCCACCGGCTGGGGCGGGCCATTTCTCGGCGGGGGGAGTGAAAAAGCTGTTGGTAACAACCATTCCTTTAACTGCATTGTAGTGGTTTA
>CAMLFJ010000106.1 GCA_946479205.1 uncultured bacterium
CGGCCAGGTAGTCGTCGGAGACGCGCCCGCGCTCCTTGAAGGGCGCGCCCACCGATCGCATCTCGGGCTCGCACCAGCCGACGCCCAGGCCGAAGATCAGTCGGCCGTTCGAGAGCACGTCGAGCGAGGCGAGCTGCTTGGCCAGGACCAGGGCCTGCCGCTGCGGCAGGATGATGACCCCGGTGCCGAGCTTGATGCGGGAGGTGTGGGCGGCGAGGTACGTGAGCGCCACCACCGGGTCGAGGAGCCGCATGTCGGGCGCCATCGGCCGGCCGGGCACCGGCGGGTCCGGCAGCACGACGTGATCGGCCACCCAGAGCGACTCGAAGCCGGCGGCTTCGGCGGCGCGCCCGATCCGGGCCGCCGCGTCCGGATAGGCGCAGGTGTTCAGGTTGACGCCGTGCAGGCCGTACTTCATCTCCCGGGCGCCTTCATGCCGGCCAGCCGCTCGATGATCGTGAACACCACGCTGGTGTCCTGCTCGCCGAGCCCGGCGGCCAGCGCGGCCTGCTGGTAGTGCTGGGCCAGGTTCGAGAAGGTCACCGGCACGTGGAGCTCCTTGGCGATGGTGTGGAAGGTCTCGAGGTCCTTGTTCATCAGCGCGACCTTGAAGCCCGGCTCGAAGTCGCGGGGGATCAGGGCGCGCGGGATGCGCTCGATCGCCTTGCTGCCGCCGCTGCTCGCCTTCACCACCTCGTAGATCGTCATCGGGTCGAGCCCCGCCTTCACGCCCAGCACGAAGCCTTCCATCATGGTGGCGCTGTTCACGCACGCCATCATGTTGTTGATGGCCTTGATGGTGTTGCCCGCGCCCGCCGGCCCGACGTGGAAGATGTTGGGCCCCATGGCGCGCAGCACCGGGCGCGCCTTCTCCATCGCCGCCGCGTCGCCGCCGACCATGATGGCGAGCGTGCCCGCGCGCGCCCCGGTGACGCCGCCGCTGACCGGCGCCTCCAGAAAGGACACGCCGCGGGCCTTCGCGATCGGCTCGATCATCCGAGGAGTCTTGGGCAGCACGCTGCTCAGGTCGATCAGGATCGTGCCCGGCTTCGCGCGCTGCACGAGGCCGCCCTCGTCGAGGTACATGGCCTCCACGTCCGGAGAGGCAGGCAGGGAGGTCAGCACGACGTCGGAGGCGTCCACCACCTCCTTGGCAGAGGCGGCTCGCTTGGCCCCCGCCTGGATCAGGTTCTCCATGGCCTTGGGGTTCAGGTCGAACACCGTCATCGAAAAACCGGCCTTCAGCACGTTGCCGGCCATCGGGTTGCCCATGTTGCCGACACCGATGAACCCTACGGAGAGAGCCATTGCGCGCCTCCTTTGGCGAGACTCGGGTCACTGCGAGAACCGACCGGGACGCGCCGAGCATAAACCTGCGCGACGGACGGATCAACGTGCGTTAGACTCCGGTCTAGTGTTACGAGAGTTCGCGCTGGAGCCGATCGGGCCCGTCTCCATCGAGGAGACGTCGGCGCAGAATCTCCTCAAGCTCTCGACCCATACCTACTGGCGCCGGGTCTGGCCGGCCGGGCTGGGACTGGCCGCCTACATCACCGACCGCTTCGGGGCCGACGGTCTGCGGGGCCGTGCGGTCCTGGACCTGGGCTGCGGCGTCGGCCTCATCGGCATCGTCTGTGGCCGCCTGGGCGCGAGCGTCACCTTCCTGGACCGGGAGGCGGAGGCCCTCGCCGCCGTCCGCCGCAACTGCCGGCGCAACGGCCTGGCTCCTGCCCAAACGATAGGCGGCGACTGGAACCACGGCGGGGAGCGGCTCGCCCCGGCCACCTACGACCTGGTGGTCGGCGGTGACGTGGTGTACGACGACGCGGAGTGGCCGGCCCTCGGCACGGGGCTCATGCGGACGCTGCGGCCGGGGGGCCAGGCCCTGCTGGCCGACCCCGGCTGGGTCCCGGACGCCAAGCTGCGGGCGGCCTTTCGACGAAGTGGCTTCGCGGTGACCCGGGATCGATGGACGGTGAGCTGGCCCCCCTGGCGGCCGACGCACCGGCAGGACAAGACCATCAACATCTACACGCTCCGCCGGGCCTCCTAACCCACCCCCATCCGCGGCTCAGGCCCGCGGTTCAGGCCCATGGTTCAGGACGGCGCCGGGTTGACCCCTCGCGAGGCCAGCTCCTCTTCCACGAGGGTCGCCAGGTCGTTCAGCGCGCGCACGTCGTCGTCGCGCAGCTCACGGGGGCGGCGGTCCACCAGGCAGAGAGTGCCCACGCGGCGGCCGAACATCCGGATCGGCCGGCCCGCGTAGAAGCGCGCGCGGATCTCGCCGGTCACCGCGGGGTTGTCCGCGAAGCGCGGGTCGGTCAGCGCGTCCGGCACGATGAACACGCGGTCGTCGTGGATGGCGTGCGCGCAGAACGAGAGCTCCCGCGGGGTCTCCTGGATCTCGATCCCCTGGCGGGACTTGAACCACTGGCGCTCGGCGTCCACCAGGCTCACCAGCGCGATCGGGACGTCGAAGACCCGGCGGGCCAACCGGGTGATCCGGTCGAAGCGCTCTTCAGGCGCGGAGTCGAGCACCCCGGTGTCGTGCAGGGCCCGCAGCCGCGCGGGCTCGTCGGGCGGGAGCGGGGCGCACATCCAGCGGCACGCCTGGCGGAGCGCCCACGCGCGGATCCGGGTACGCGCGTAGAGCGTGGAGAACGGGGCGACGAGCCAGTCGGTCACCCCGGCCTGGGCGCCCGCGGCGCGGTCGGTCTCCGACTCGTCGGCGGCCACGATCACGATCGGCAGCCCTGCGGCCGGGCCCTCCGCGCCGGCGCGCAGGGCCCGGCAGACCTCGAGGCCGTCGCGCCCGCCGATACGCCGCCCGAGCAGCAGCACGGACGGCGGGGTCGCGCGGACGAGGGCGAGGACGTCGGCGGCATCCGCGGGCGATACCGCGGTCAGGTCGTCGGCGTGCACCGCCTCGAGGAGCTGCTCGCGGAGCGCGCCGGGGTCGAGCGCCACCAGGACGGACCGGGCCAGCATTTCCCTCGGCGGGCTGGTCTCGGCGGCAACCGACGTCGGGGGTTCGGGACCGGGCACCAGGCTGGTCGGGACCACCTCGACCGTCTGCCCCTCGGTGGCGGCCGTGACCTCGAGCGCGGAGCCCGCTTGCCGGCGGGCCGCGGCCAGGACCTGATCCAGCCCCACGTCGTCGCGCAGCGGATCGTGGTGGAAGAGCACGAGCCGCCGCGCGCCCGCGGTCCGGGCCGACGCGACCACCGATTCCACCGAGCTATGCCCCCAGCCGACCTTCTCCGCGTACTCCGCGGCGGTGTACTGGGCATCGTGGATCAGCAGGTCGGCGCCGGCCAGGAACTCCACGTGGCGCCGGTCCTCCCCGGCGAGCGCGGAGGCGTCGCCCGAGGCGAGCGCACGGCTGTGGGGCTCGTGGTCGGTGGCGTAGACGAGCGCCACCCCGTCCGCCTCCAGCCGGTAGCCGAGCGTGAGCGCGGTGTGGTTGAGGTACCGCGCGGTCACCCGCACGTCGTCGATCCTGAAGGCGCCCTCCACCAGGTCGTGGAAACGGACGGTCGCCGCGAACTGATCGAGGCTCACCGGGAAGTAGGTGTACTGCATCTGGCCGGCCAGGGTCTCGCGCACCGACTCCCGGAGCCCGCGCGGCGCGTAGACGTCCCACTCGTTGCCCGCGACGAAGAGCGGGGCGAAGAACGGGACGCCCTGGATGTGGTCCCAGTGGGTGTGGGTGATGAGGATGTGGCCGCGCAGCGGGACGGTCCGGCCGGCCTCGAGCGCGTGACCCAGACCGTGCGCGCCGGTGCCACAGTCGAGCACGAGGAGGGTGCCGGCCCGCGTCCGCACCTCGACGCACGAGGTGTTCCCGCCGTACCGGACGGTCCCGGGCCCCGGCTTCGCGATCGATCCCCGGGTGCCCCAGAACCGGACGCGCATGGTCAGCGCGTGCGCTCGAAGGTGGCCAGGGTGCGGCGCAGATCGTCACCGCGCACGGTCCCGCCGTACTTGGCGATCGCCTCCCGGATGACCTCCCGGGCCCGCTCGCGCTCGCCCTTCTCCCAGTACGCCCAGGCCATCCGGTCCCAGGTCTCGGCCAGCTTGTAGGGGCTCACGTCGGCCCCGCGCTCGTCGATCAGCCGGCGGCAGACCGCGATCGCGTCGTCGGGGCGGCCGGCCGCCATCAGGAGCCGGCTGAGGTTCTGGGTCAGCCCCTGCGTCCGGTCCCCCGGCATGCAGTTGGCGCAGTTGTCGACGCGCTGCCGGTGCTGGAAGTAGCGCTCCCAGCCCCACTGGGCGAGCGCCAGGCGGTGCGGGTAGTCGTCCACGACCCAGTACATCAGGTCGACGGCGGTCGCCACCACGTGCTCGTCGTTCGGCTGGTCCACGATGCCCTGGTAGGCCGCCTTGAAGAACTGCCGCTCGCCCAGACCGTCGTCGCCGCGCGGGAAGCCCTGCCACGCCGCGAGCAGGTCGCCCACGTTCTCCACGCGATACGGAGTCTGCACCGAGGCCCACCACGCCGGCCGCGGCGCGACCGACACGAAGGCGGCGATGAGCTCGCGCTGCCGGGCCTGGCCTTCGGCTTCGCTCTGGGCCCGCTCCTCCTCGGCGCGGCGCCGCTCGCCCTCCTCGACCCGGTCGCGGACGACGTAGTAGGCGCCGCCCGCGAGCACGCCGACGATGGTCAACACGAGCGCCCGGCGCGCGAGGCGCCGGCGGCGCGTGAGCGGCGCCGCGGGCAAGATCCGGACCGCGCCGATGATGAGGAGCAGCATGAGCAGGGAACCGGCCACGTAGACCCAGCGCGGGAGGCTCGCGTTGCGGACCTGGAAGCGGTAGTTCCACGAGTGAACGCCGGCGTCGTGGGTGTAGAGATCGCCGACGAGACGGCCATCACGCCAGGCCGCGATCCAGAAGAAGTATCGCTCGTCGCCCACGCTCGGCGGCAGGCTCAGGGTCACCTCGTTGGCGCCCGTCATCGTGCGCAGGACCTCCCGCTGGCGGTCCGGCTGGGAGCAGGAGACCGCGGTCACGCTCACCCGGTACTCGGCGCCCGCGACGATCGGGTCCCACGCGAACTCGATCCGCGCCGTCGGCCCCCAGGAGTGGCGGGGCGTCTCGAAGACGGGCTGGGTCGCGCAGCTCGTGAGCATGCCTTCGAGCGAGCGGGCATTGTCACCCGGGCGCGTGAGATGAATGAGCCGGACCATGTCCACGGTGAGGCGCTCCGGCCCGCGCTCGGTGACCTCGAACCGGTGCTGGGCCTCGTAGTCGCCCGGGAAGCGGCGCGGGTTGACCGGGTTCTCGTCGATGCTCACGTGCAGCCGGTACCGGCCGGGCTCGAGGCCCTCGAGCAGCCAGGCCCCCGGCCCCTCGCCCCGCTTCACGCCGCAGCTCACCCAGCGGTTGCCGGTGGCGTTGAAGCACGTGAAGTCGGGGGGCGCGGTCGGCTCGATCGGCTGGCCGTCGAAGCGCAGGTCGAGCGGAATGACGCCGGCGGTGGCCGCGGCGGGGGCGAGGGACAGGAGTAGCAGGACAACGGCAAGCCCGCGCCGCCGCGCCTTCGGGGACCTCACCTGGGCCCCCTCACCCTCCCCTCTCCCCGGAGGGGAGAGGGGAGGAAACGCTAATCGGAAGCGGGCCAGTAGACGAAACCGCACCCGGTCTGGGCGCAGTGAGCGGGCACGTAGTCCACCACCTTGGCGGGGCGGTTCATGGCGGCGGCCGTGCTGACCCACGCGCGCACCTCGCCGGTGCCGGAGCGCATGGCGTCCGAGTCGAAGGTGAAGAGATGCTCCATCGCCTCCAGGTCGTTGCGCTCGAGCCGCTCGAGGATCCACCGGTCCAGCGGCTGGTCGATCCAGCCCGCGTTGTACATGCCCGGGAAGTGGGAGAGGCCGCCCGAGGCGTAGATCGCGATGCGCTCCGGGCGATCGCGCAGCACGTCGGCGATGGCCTCGCCCAGGCGCGCGCAGCGGGCCGCGCTCGGCAGCGGCGGGTAGTACTCGTTCATGAACACGCAGATCAGCGGGATCTCGAGCCCCGGGTCCACCTCGGGCACGAGGTTCGAGACCATGTGCGAGACGCCGCGCGTGGGATTGCCGCGTGGATCGAAGCGTCCGATGCTGGCCATGTCGAAGCCCCGCTTGACCAGCCCACGGTGCAGGTGCCGGGAGAGCTCGGGATGCGGCTTGAAGACGAGCTTGGTCCGCTCCGCCGGCGGGGTATCGTAGCTGTCGCGGGCGCTGCGGCCCCAGAGCGGCTCCTCGCCGGTGTAGACCGAGAAGGTGGGGTTGTTGGTCTCATCGAACAGGTCGCCCTGGTCGTCGCCGATCATGAGGAGCGCGTCCGGGCGGTAGGCCCGGAGCTGCTCGCGCAGGGTGGCCAGGCCGCCCTCGATGCGCTGGATGTTCGCGTCGATGATGGCCGGGGTGGCGATCTCCTCCCGGGCGCTCCGCGGCAGCTGCTCGCGGGCCTCGGCGGGGATCCGCCCGACCACCCGCGGCCAGTACTGCGCCTTCTGGAACATCATCGGGGCGTGTGACGACGCCATTCCCAGACCCAGCATGGCAGAGCCTCCTCGGGGCCCCGGGTTGGAAGGGCCGGAGCGCCCAGGAAGCGAATCTAGCCCCGCCGGGGCCCCCCGGTCAACGAGCCCCTTGCGTGCCCGCCGCCGCGCGCTAGGATGCCCCCGGGAGGGAGCCACCCATGATCCTCGAGCGCTTCAAGGTGCCACCGCAAGATCAGGTGCTGGTGTCGGAAGGGGACCTGCGCCGGACCACCACCCGGATCTTCGAGAAGCTGGGCGTCACGCCGGAGGACGCCGCCGACGCCGCCGACGTGCTGACCATGACCGACCTGCGCGGGGTCGAGACCCACGGCGTGTCCAACATGCTGCGGGTCTACGTGCGCGACTACCGGGCCGGCAAGCTCGACCCGCGTCCCGGATGGAAGATGGAGCGCGAGGCGCCCGGCACCGCGGTGATCGACGCGGAGAAACGACTCGGGATCATCGTGGGGCCGAAGGCGATGCGCCTGGCCATCGAGAAGGCCCGCAAGGTCGGCGTCGGGATCGTGACCGTGCACAACAGCGGGCACTTCGGGGCGATCGGCCACTTCGCGATGCAGGCCGCCCAGGCCGACATGGTCGGCGCCTGCTTCACCGCCGCGGGGCTGCACGTGGTCCCCACCTTCGGCGCGAAGCCGCTGCTCGGCACCAACCCGATCGCGCTCGCCGCGCCCGCGCGCCGCGAGGCGCCGCTGCTCTTCGACGCGGCCACCTCCGCGATCGCGGGCAACAAGATCCGGCTGGCCATGCGGATCGGCTCGCCGCTGCTCGCGGGCTGGGTGACCGACAAGGAAGGCACGCCGATCATGGAGGAGAAGCCGGTCTTCGACCGCGAGGACTTCTACCAGGCCCCGCTGGGCGGCACCCGCGAGCAGGGCTCGCACAAGGGCTACGGCTTCGCGCTCATGGCCGAGGTGCTCTCCACCATGCTGGCGGGCGCCCTGCCCACGATGCTCGCGCCGGGCAGCGGGTCGAAGAACCAGTTCGCCGCGTACAACATCGAGGCGTTCACGGATCTCGGGCGATTCAAGGACTCCATGGACGAGATGCTCCGCACCCTGCGCACCGCCGCGCCCGCGCCGGGCCAGGAGCGCGTGCTCTACCCGGGGCTCTCCGAGGCCGAGGAGCTCGCGCACCGCCGCGCCCACGGGATCCCGCTCCACAAGGAAGTGATCGAGTGGTTCGCCGAGTGCACGCGTGAGATGGGGTTGCCGCCGCTGGCTAGTGCTCCAGCGTCCGCTTCATGACCCCCATGCCCTGCTCGATCATCGCCTGGATGTAGCCGGCGACCTCGTTCGGCAGCAGGTCCGCGGTCCAGACGATCCGGCTGCGCCCGTCGCCCTCGGCGAACACCTGGAGCGAGGCGTTGTGGTGGGTGAGCCGCGGGCTGCCGACCACCGACCAGACGAGCCGGCGCGCCACGTCGTCCACATCCACGATGAGCTCGCGCGCGGTCATCCCGCTCGCGAAGGTGACGACACGGGCGCCCTCCTCCATCTTCGTGTCCACGACGAAGCCCGGCGCGAGGCGCCGGTGCACCGCCCCCACGTCGCGCACCGCGTCCCAGACGTTCTCGGCCCGCGCGTCGACCTGAACTTCCCTCCTGATCGATGCCATGTCCGTTTCTCCGAATCTCCCTCTCCCCTCAGGGGAGAGGGCAGGGTGAGGGGTGGGTGACGGGTCTAGAGAATCCGCCGCGCGATCTCCGGGTAGTCCCGCACCACCCCCTGCCCGTCGACCGCCAGCTCCGCGGTGAAGCCCGACTCGAGGGCCCGGAACCGCCACCGCGCGCCGGTCTCCCCGCGCTCGAGCAGCGTGTACTCCTGGCGTGCCGCCTTGATGGTGAGCGCGGGCAGCAGGACCCACGCCACCTCGATCACGACCGGCCGCCCGACGCCCGCATCGGCGAGCCGGCGGATCGGCAGGGTGTTGGTGAAGGGCGACGGAAGATCGGAAGAGCGTCGTGTAGGGAAAGAGTGTAGATCTCGGTGGT
>CAMLFJ010000107.1 GCA_946479205.1 uncultured bacterium
TCCAGGGACTGACCAAGAGGCTCTGAAGCGCATGACGACGCCCACCCACGACGAATCCTGCACCCTGGTCATCTTCGGCGCCTCCGGCGATCTGACCCGGCGCAAGCTCCTCCCCGCGCTCTGGTCCATGTTCCAGAGTCGCGTCCTCCCCGAGCCGTTCGCGGTGGTCGGGGTGGCGCGCTCGGAGATGACCAACGAGCAGTTCCGCGCCCGCATGCGCGAGGCGATCTCCGACTTCGCGCGCGTGCAGCCGCCCTCGAGCCGCGTGTGGGACCGGTTCGCGCAGGCCCTCTTCTACTACTCGGGGGACCCCGCCGACGCCGCGATGTACCCCGGGCTGACCACCTTCCTCAAGCAGGTGGAGCAGGAGCGGGGCACGAGCGGCAACCGGCTCTTCTACGTCTCGACGCCGCCCTCGGTGTACCCGCACCTCGTCACGCGCCTCGGGGAGGCGGGCCTCAACCGCCCGACCGAGCACACCAGCGGCTGGGTGCGCATCATCATCGAGAAGCCCTTCGGGCGCGACCTCGCCTCCGCGGGCTCGCTCAACCAGGTGGTCGCCTCCGCGTTCACCGAGGACCAGGTCTACCGGATCGATCACTACCTGGGCAAGGAGACGGTCCAGAACATCCTCGTGTTCCGGTGGGCCAACGGCATCTTCGAGCCGCTGTGGAACCGCAATCACGTGGACCACGTGCAGATCACGGTGGGCGAGTCCATCGGGGTCGAGGGCCGCGGCGCCTACTACGAGGAATCGGGCGCGCTGCGCGACATGATCCAGAACCACATCCTGCAGCTCCTCTGCCTGGTGGCGATGGAGCCGCCGGTCACCTTCGACGCCGATCCGGTGCGCGACGAGAAGACCAAGGTGATGCGCGCGATCCGCCCCATCGCGGCCGACGAGGTGGACCGCGTCGCGGTGCGCGGCCAGTACGGACCCGGCTTCGTGGGCGGGCAGCGGGTGGTGGGCTACCGGGAGGAGAAGGCGGTCTCCGCGAGCTCCATCACCGAGACCTTCGCGGCCCTCCGCCTCGAGATCGAGAACTGGCGGTGGGCGGGCGTGCCGTTCTACCTGCGCACCGGCAAGCGGCTGCCCGAGCGCGCGAGCGAGATCGCGGTGCAGTTCAAGCAGACGCCGCACCTGGTGTTCCGGCGCAACCCGGAGATCCTGACCGAGCCGAACCGCCTCGTGCTCCGCATCCAGCCCGACGAGGGCATGTCGCTCTCGTTCGGGGCCAAGCTGCCCGGCTCCGACCTGCGGATCAAGCCGGTCGAGATGGAGTTCGACTACGGCAAGGCCTTCGGCGGCGAGCCGCCCGAGGCCTACGAGCGGCTCCTGCTGGACGCGATGAAGGGAGACGCCACCCTCTACGCGCGCGGCGACTGGGTCACGATGGCGTGGGAGCTGCTGCAGCCGGTGCTGGACACGTGGGCCGGCGGGGATCCGCGCAAGTTCCCCAACTACGAGGCCGGCACCTGGGGCCCGGCCGAGGCCGATACCCTGATCGAGCGCAGCGGACGGCGCTGGCGGCGCCCCTGAGCGGGCGCCGCCGCCGTGGCGCCGGAACTACTGCTTGAGCTGCGCCGACGCCTGAACCATCCGCGTCGCCGACATCTCGACCCAGGTGTAGTACCAGCTCTCGTAGATCAGGACCTGCAGCGAGCTGCCCGACTTCTCGTACACCTGCGTGGTCCCCTTGTCGGACGCGGTCGTCGACGACAGGTGCTTCCAGCCGTTGGCCTCGAGCGTCGTGCGGAACGCGACGGAGAGGCTGTCCGGCTCGATGCGCCCCTTGTAGAAGATGCGGGCCGCCTTCACCGACGGCGACTCGATGATCGTGGAGCGGTTCAGGTCCACCGCGAGGCCCTTGGGCACCGGGATGTCCTCGAACTCGCTGCGCTGCACCTTGGGCGGCGTCGACGCGCACGCAGTCAGCGCGAGAACGGTCACGGACAGGACGACGAAACGTCGCATGGGTAGTACCTCCTGCCGGTCATCGTACAGTCCGTGGGGGGTCCGCCCAAAGTTATTGGAAGCGCGGACACCGTGCGCTTGACCCGGCACGCCCTCTGGATCGCGCCGATCGTCCTGCTCGCGGGCGTGGCCCTCGCCCACGCCCCCCTGCTGCGCGCGACCGGGCGGGCCCTCGTGGTGGACGATCCGCGCGAGCGGGCCGACGCGATCGTGGTGGTGGCGGGCAGCACGCCGACCCGGGAGGAGACCGCGGCGAGGCTCTACCGCGAGGGGTGGGGCCCGCGCGTGCTGGTCTCGCGCCAGTTCGTGCCCGGGCGCGTCCAGCGGCTGATCGAGATGGGGGCCCGCCAGCTCGACTTCCAGGGCGAGTCGGTGGCCGCGCTGACCGCGTATGGCGTGCCCCGGGACGCCATCGTCACCCTCGACCAGCCGGTGGAGATCACCGAGACGGAGATGCGCGCGGTGGCCGCGGCGGCCCGGGACCGCGGCTGGCGGCGCCTCATCCTGGTCACGACCTCGTTCCATACCCGCCGGGTGCAGGTGATCTGGCGACGCGAGAGCGGCGGCGCCATCGAGGGCCGCCTCGTCGCGGTGCCCGACGAGTGCGCGGCCGGGGACGCCTGGTGGCGCCGCCGCCGCTGCAGCGAGGAGGTGCTGCACGAGTACCTCGGGCTCCTCGCGCTCTACCTCCACATCTCGCGGACGATGCGCTGACGCGGGGCTAGGCCCCGATCCGCCGGTAGAGGATGTGCTGCCGGTTGCGCGTGTGCGGCCGCACCTGGGCCGGCCAGCGCCCCTTCTCGACCGCCTTCGCCCACGCCTCCGTCACCAGCACGTCGGGCGTCTCGATTTCATAGAGGGCGCCGTACTTTGGGGCGCCCTCTATGACGATGGTCTTGAGCTGCCCGCCGATGCTCATGGTGAGCGGCTGCATCTCGTATCGCGAGACCGCGATGACCCCGGGCACGGTGAGCAGGCTCGGCACGTGCTCCTGGTCATAGACCTCGTTGAAGAGGCGCTCCTGGGCGGGCTCGACGTCCATGGCGGCGCTGAACAGGTAGCGGGTGTGGATGGGCATCGTGGTGGCTCCGTGACTTCCCCTCTCCCCTCGGGGAGAGGGCTGGGGTGAGGGGTGGGTGTGACGGGTGGCCGGGGCGGACTAACGCGCGCTGCGCCCGCGCTTCGCGGGGGCCTTGACGGGGGTGCTGCCGGTGCGGCCGTAGTCGTCCTGACGGCGGATGATGTCGTCCTCGCCGAGGTACGGTCCGTGCTGGACCTCGATGAGGATCGCCGGGAGCCGGCCCGGGTTCTCGATGCGGTGCCAGGCCCCGCGCGGGACGTCCACCGCGCCCCGGGGCTTGAGGCGCTTCGGACGGCCGGAGATGAGCACGCGGGGTGAACCCGAGACCACCACCCAGTGCTCGGCGCGGAACCGGTGCCGCTGCAGGCTCAGCCGCTGGCCGGGCCGCACGAAGAGCCGCTTGACCTTGTAGCCCCGGCCCTCCTCCACCGTGATGAACCCGCCCCAGGGCCGCGTCTCGAAGACGCCCACCGGGGTCTCGCCCGCGCGCTTCCGGGGCGCCTTCACAGCCGGATCACCCGCGCGAAATCGGCCTCGACGCTCTTGCTCACCTCTTCCATGACCTCCGTGGGTACATCGTCGTCCAGCAGCAGCACCACGATGGCGCGTCCCCGGCGTGTGCGCCGGCCCACGTGCATCGAGGCGATGTTGACGTTGTGGCGGCCCAGGATCGACCCGATCCGACCCACCATGCCGGGCCGGTCCTCGTAGGCCAGCACCAGGATATGCCCCTCGGGGATGAACTCGATGTGGAGATCGCGCAGCCGCACGATGCGGGGCACCCCGTCGAACACGGTGCCCGCGATGACCTTCCGCCCGGCCCCCGCCTGGGTGGTGACCGTGATCAGGTTGGTGTAGCCGGAGGCGGCCTCCGCGTCGGCCCGCACCTCCACCACGAGGCCGCGGTCCCGCGCGATCAGGTGGGCGTTGACCAGGTTGACCGCCTGCACGGTCACCCCGCCGAGCAGCCCGGTCAGCACCGCGCGGCCCAGCAGCTCGGTGTCCACGCGGGCGAGGTGCCCCGCGACCTCGATCTCCACCCGCTCGACGTTCTCCGGCTCGAGCTGCACGCAGAAGCGGCCCAGCAGCTCGGCCAGGTACAGGAACGGGCGCTGCTCGGCCATGGTCTCGCGGTCGCCCACCGGGATGTTGACCGCGTGCTCGACCAGCTCGCCGTCGCGGAAGGCCACGAGCTGCCGGGCCACGTCCACCGCCACGTTGACCTGCGCCTCCTGGGTGTTGGCCCCCAGGTGCGGGGTGACCACCACGCGGGGATGCTGGATCAGGCGCTGGAGCGCGGGCGACCGGGGCGGCTCCTCACTCCACACGTCCACCGCGGCGCCCGCCACGTGGCCCGAGTCGAGCGCGGCCAGCAGGGCCACCTCGTTGACGATGCCGCCACGCGCGCAGTTGACCACGCGCGCGCCCGCCTTGAGCGCGGCGAGCTCGCGCGCCCCGATCATGTTCTCGGTCTCGTCGGTGAGCGGCACGTGCACGGTCAGGACGTCGGCCCGGCTCAGCACCGTCTGCAGATCGGTGAGGCGCACCCCCAGGTCCCGCGCCCGGCTCTCCGGGATGAACGGATCGTAGACCAGGATCTCCATGTCGAAGGCCCGCAGCCGGGCCGCCACCCGCGAGCCCACCTTGCCGAGCCCCAGCACGCCCGCGGTCTTGCGGAAGAGCTCGGAGCCGTAGATGCCCCGGTCCCACTCGAGCCGCTTGAGCGACTCGTGGGCCGCCGGGATCTTGCGGACGAGGGCCAGCAGCATGCCCACGGTGTGCTCGGCCGCCGAGACCACGTTGCCGTAGGGCGCGTTGACCACCACCACGCCCTGGCGCGAGCAGGCGTCCACGTCGATGTTGTCCACCCCGACCCCGGCCCGCCCCAGGATGCGCAGCCGCCGCGCCCGGCCCAGGAACTCCGGGGTCACCGCGGTGGAGGAGCGCGTGACGATCGCCTCGTAGTCGCCGAGCCGCGCGTGCAGCGCGTCACTGGGCAGCTTGCTCGAGACCTGGTCCACCTCGAAGCCGCGCTCGGCCAGGTACGCGATGCCCTCGGGCGCGATCGTGTCGATGACGAGGACCTTCATGGTCAGCGGTGGGTGCGGAGGAACCGGAGGAAGTCGCGGCCCTCGGCGAGGCGGCGCTTCATGACCCGGCGGTCGCGCAGCATCTCGGCGCCGAGGGAGAGCATCTTGCGGGGGCGGAAGTAGAAGCGGCGGTAGAACTGGTCCACCGAGCGGAAGATCTCGGGGCTCGAGAGGTGCGGGTAGCCGATGGCGCTCACCTGCACCCCGGCGCCGTCCACCAGCTCGTCGGACTCGAGCCAGCCGTTGCGCTGCGCTTCCTCGTAGAGCGCGGTGCCCGGATAGGGCGCGGCCAGCGAGACCTGGATGGTGCCCGGATCGATCTCGGTGGCGAAGCGGATGGTCTCCGCGATGGTCTCGCGGGTCTCCCCGGGCAGACCCAGGATGAAGGTGCCGTGAATCGCGATGCCGAGCGACTTGGCGTCGCGGGTGAACCGGCGCGCCGCGTCGAGGCGCACCCCCTTCTTGACGTTGTTCAGGATGGCCTGGTTGCCCGACTCGTAGCCCACCAGCAGGAGCCGGAGCCCGTTGTCCTTGAGCACCTTGAGCGTCGCGTAGGGCACGTTGGCCTTGGCGTTGACCGACCAGGTGATGCCGAGCGGACCCAGCCGCTTCGCGATGACCTCGGCGCGGGGCAGGTCGTCGGTGAACGTGTCGTCGTCGAAGAAGAACTCGCGCACCTGCGGGAACATTCGCGCGGCCTGCGCCATCTCCTCGGCCACGTGCTCGGGGCTGCGGGTGCGGTAGCGTTGTCCGCCCACCGTCTGCGGCCAGAGGCAGAAGGTGCACTTGGAGCGGCAGCCGCGCCCGGTGTAGAGCGACACGTACGGATGCTGGAGGTAGCCGATCGCGTAGTGCTCGACGGTCAGGTCGCGCTTGTAGACCGGGGTCACGAACGGCAGCGCGTCCATGTTCTCGAGCGTCGGGCGCTCCGGGGTGTGCTCCACGTGTCCGTTCACCCGGTAGGAGAGTCCTTGCACGTCCGCGAAGCGCCGGCCCTGGGCCACCTCCTGGATCGTGAAGTCGAACTCGTTCCGGGCCACGAAGGAGAGCGCGGCGCTCGCCCGGAGCGAGACCTCCGGAGCCACCGCCACCGCCGCGCCCACCAGGCCGATGACGAGCGACGGGTTCTCGGCCTTGAGCGCCTCCGCCACGCGCACGTCGGAGGCGAACGAGGGCGTGCTGGTGTGCATGACGCAGAGGTCGTAGCTCCGGGCCAGCGGCAGCACGTCGGCCACCGTGAGGCCGTCGGGCGGCGCGTCCACGAGCCGCGAGCCCGGCACCAGCGCGGCGGGCTGGGCCAGCCAGGTCGGATACCAGAAGGACCGGATCTCGCGCTTGGCCTGGTAGCGTGAGCCGGCGCCCCCGTCGAAGCCGGCTACCGCGGGCGGGTGGAGGAACAGCGTGCGCTGGTAGTCGGTCACGATCCCTTCACGATACCACGCTCACCGCGGCGGCGGCGCCGCCACAGCACCAGCAGCCATCCCGCCGCGAGCAGCAGCACCGCGCCGCCGATCCAGAGCTGCATCTCGTGCAGGCGCGCGAGCGCCACCGCCACCGAGTCCGCGACCGCGTAGGCGATGCCGAACGCGAGCGGCACGCTCAGCAGCACCGCGGCCATGTCCACCAGGAGGAAGCGTGGAAACGGGACCCGCACCAGCCCCGCGGTCAGGAAGGCGGCCGCGCGCAGGCCCATGACGAGCCGGGCCATGATCACGAACTTGAGCCCGTGGCGATGGTAGGCCTCCATGACGCGGGCCTCCCGCTCCGGAGTCAGGATCCGCCGCGCGGCCGGCCACTCGAGGATGCGCCGGCCGAAGTGCCGGCCCACCCCGTAGAGCAGCATGTCCCCGGCCAGCACGCCGCCCAGGCAGGACAGGAGCGCGCCCCACCAGTGCATCACCTCCCACCGCGACATCATCGCCGCGATCACGATGGGCAGCTCCTCCGGGATCGGCACGCCCAGCCCGGTGGCGAGGAGAACGAGGAACACGCCCGGATAGCTGAACTTGATGATCAGATCGATCAGCATCAGCGCGAGCCCGGTTCCGCCTCGGGGGCGCGGCCGTAGAGCCAGCGGCCGTTGTGGGCGAAGAGCAGCCGGGCGCTCCGCGGCGGCAGCGAGCCCACGATGCTCCGCGCGGGCTCGCGCGTGGTGAGCAGGTAGGGGGGCCGCGCGGAGGCCCAGGCCTCGGCGAAGCGCGGGGCGGTCCAGAAGGTCCCCGTCGCGTCCGCGAAGGTGGCGCCGATGCCGAGCACGCTGCGGGCCGCGTCGAGGAGGACCGGCCGGTGTCCCGAGTAGAACTCCACCGCGCCCGCGTTCTCGATGGGTCCCTCGAGGACGAGGAGGTCGCCGGGCCCGAGCCGGGCCCGGATCTCCGCGGCCATCACGGTGACCGCGCGGGCGGTCGACGTCACTGCGAGCCCGATCGCCACCACCGGCACCAGCAGGACCATCACCGCGGCCACCGTCCAGGCGCCCAGGCGCGCCGAGCGTCGCACCGCCGCGGCCCCGAGGACCGCGGCGCCCGCGAGCAGCACCCCGGCCGTCCACGCCACCAGCGGCTGCAGCGACGACCAGGCGGGATAGGGCGAGGGCTGTCCCAGCGCGGCCTCCTTCCGCGAGTAGACGTCGGAAACGCCGAACACCGCCTCGGTGAAGATCCGGCCGTCCCCGACCGCGGCCCAGGCGCAGCCCGCGCCGGCGAGCGCGAAGAGGACGAGGTGCGCCGCGATCAACCCGCGGGGCCGCGGGGCCGCGTCGCGCCAGGCGCGCGCCGCGAGCAGGGCCAGCGCGGGATAGGCGGGCAGGCCGTAGTGCGGCAGCTTGAACGGCGAGACCGTGAAGAAGGCGAGCACCCCCACCCCCCACAGGGCGAGGGCCACCCACGGCAGCTCCGCGGGATCGCGCCACGCGCGCGCGCGAACGAGCGCGCCCACCGCCACCGCGGCGGCGAGGATCCATGGAAAGGCGCCGAAGCCCGCCGCGGTGAGGAACTCGAGCGCGGAGAGCGGCACGTCCTCGTCGGGGAACTGCCGCATGCGCGCGACGTTCAGCACGTGGTTGTCGACCACCGTGTACCAGAGGAACGCGGGCTCGGTCATCGCGGCCACCGCGTACCAGCCGAAGCCGATGACGACCACGAGGGCCCAACCGAGCGGCGGCAGCCACCCACGCACCGGCCGCAGCCG
Source organism: uncultured bacterium (assembly GCA_946479205.1). The sequence goes on from CAMLFJ010000107.1 coordinate 8,336, forward strand.
CCCCGCCAGCCCCGCCGCGATCCCGATGGCCACGAGCGGTCCGATCAGTCCGAGCGGATCCTTCGCCAGCGCGGCCGTCCCCAGCGCCGCGCCGCCGACGAGACTCCAGGCCGGGGCCCGCCGGCCGAGCGCCAGCAACAACCCGGTGAAGCCCCAGGCGATCGCGGCCAGGAACAGGGTCTCCGGCCGCACGTACCGC
>CAMLFJ010000108.1 GCA_946479205.1 uncultured bacterium
AGGGCGTTGACGTCGCTGATGCGGTCCTGGCTGACCCGGTACATCGCGTTCCAGCGGGAGTACTCCCCGAGCGGGTGGCCGAGCCGGATGTCGCCGCCCAGGGAGTTGACGGTGTAGTCGGGCAGGATGCGCCGGGTATTGAAGATGTCGAAGCCGGCCGCGAGGGGTCGGTCGAAGAGCCAGGGCTCGGTGAACCCGATGGTCCCGGTCTGGAGATTCTCGCCGCCGCGCAGGCGGAGGAACACCTCCCAGCCCTTGCCGAGGAAGTTGCGCTGGGAGAGATCGAGGGTGCCGAGCACGCCGTCCTGGGAGCTGTAGCCGCCCCCGATCGAGAAGAGGCCGGTCGGCTTCTCGGTCACGTCGATGTTGACGACGATCTTGTCCTTGGCCGAGCCGGGGACGGTCTTCGCCTCGACCTTGTCGAAGTAGTTCAGGTTGGTCAGCCGCTGCTTGGCCCGCGTGAGCTTCTGGGTCGTGAAGAGGTCACCCTCCGCCATCGGGATCTCGCGGCGCAGGATCTTCTCCTCGCTGCGGGTGTTGCCCGAGATGTTGATGCGCTCGACGTAGGTCTCGGGGCCCTCCACCACCTCGAACACCACGTTGACGAGCCGGTTGGGGGTGTCCTGCATCGTGTTCGGGCTCACGTCGGCGGATGCGCGCCCGATCGCGCTGTAGAGATCGGTCACGCCGGTGACGCTGTCCCGCAGCTTCGTCCGGGAGAAGACGTCCCCCGACTTGAGCTGGATACGCTTGCGGAGCTCCTCCTGGGGCAGGATCGAGTTGCCGGTCACGTCCACCCCGCCGACCTTGAACTGGGGGCCCTCCACCACCACGATGCGGACGGTGGCCCGGGCATTCTCCCGGTCCACGTCGATCTCCGACTTCTCGACCCGCGCCTGCACGTAGCCGTGATCGTTGTAGAGCTGGATGATCCGGTCGATGTCCTCGTCCAGGCGCTGCCGCTGGACGGTCCCCCGCAGGACGTAGAACTCCCGCTCCTGGGTCTCCATCGCGGCCCGGACCTGCTTGGGGGTCAGGCCCTGCGTCCCCTCGATCACGATCTGCTCGATGGTGATGCGGCGGCCTTCCGCGATCTTGAAGGTGACGGTCACGTCCCCGTCGGCGAGCTTCTCGACCTCCGGGATGATGCCGACCTCGTAGTAGCCCTCGGTCTCGTAGAAGTCCTTGAGCTTGTCGCCCGCGCGGTTGACCTCCACCGGGTTGTAGACCGTGCCCAGCTTGAGGTCGATCTTCTCCAGGAGGGTGGCCGCGTCCTGCTTCTTGTTCCCCGAGAAGAGGACGTCGCGGACGAAGGGCCGCTCGGTCACCACGTAGGTGAGCTTGACCCCGCCCTCGAAGTCCTCCACCCGGACCTGGACGTCGTCGAAGAAGCCGAGGGAGAAGATGGCCCGGATGTCCTCGGCGGTGCGGTTGGCCACGAACGGGGTGTTGATCTTGAGGGTCACCCGCCCCAGGATGACCGCTTCCTGGACCCGGCGGTTACCCTGGACCGCGATCTCCTTGACGAGGATCGGGCGCTCGGGAGGAGCGGTGGGAGCCTGCGCAAGCGCCGGGAGGGGCCCCAGGAGCAGGGCAAAAAAAATGGAGAGAGCGCATCTCCCCCGAGCGGTCTTCAAGGACGTGAGTTCGTGTGCCTGGGTTCAGTGTTCCGCCAGCGCCAGCCGGGGCTCCACCACCTGGATTTCCCGGAAGACGAGATCCTGCCCCTCCGCCGCGACCTCGATCCGAGCCCCGTCCGCGAACTGCCCGCGCACGATGGCCTCGGCCAGCGGATCCTCGACGTGCTTCTGGATCGTACGGCGAAGCTGCCGGGCTCCGTAGGTCGCATCGTACCCTTTCTCGACCAGGAGATCGAGGGCGGCCTCGGTGGGCTCGATCTGGATGCTCTTCTCGCCCAGCTGGGTATTGATCCGGCTGATCATCATCCGGACGATCTTCGTGATGTCTTCCTTGCTGAGAGCGTGGAAGACGATGGTGTCGTCGATGCGGTTGATGAACTCGGGCCGGAACGCCCGCTTGAGCTCCTCGAGCACCCGCTCCTTCATCTTGTCGTGGGTGCGGTCCTCTCCCTCGGGCAAGAAGCCGGGCGACACCCGCTTGCCGATGAAACTGGTGCCGAGGTTGGAGGTCATGATCAGGATCGTGTTCTTGAAGTCCACCACGTGACCGACCGAGTCGGTGAGGCGGCCGTCGTCCAGGACCTGCAGCAGCATGTTGAAGACGTCCGGATGCGCCTTCTCGATCTCGTCGAAGAGGACCACCGAGTACGGGCGACGCCGGACCTTCTCGGTCAGGAACCCGCCCTCTTCATAGCCCACGTAGCCGGGAGGGGCGCCGAGGAGCCGCGACACCGAGAACTTCTCCATGTACTCGGACATGTCCACCCGGATCAGGGCGTTCTCGTCGCCGAAGAGGTACTCGGCGAGGGTCCGGGCCAGCTCGGTCTTGCCGACTCCGGTGGGGCCCAGGAAGATGAACGAGCCCACCGGCCGGCGGCTGTCCTTCAGGCCGGCCCGGGAGCGGCGGATGGCCCGCGAGACCGCGGCCACCGCGTCGTCCTGGCCCACGATGCGGCCGTGGAGCGCCTCCTCCATGCGGGCCAGCTTGGCGGACTCCTTCTCCTCGAGCTTGGAGAGCGGGATCCCGGTCCAGCGGGAGACGATGTACTCGATGTCCTCCTCGCTCACCGTCTGGGGGCCCTTGCCCTTGCGCTTGTCCCACTCGCGCTTCATGTCCTCGTCGCGCCCGCGCAGGAGCTTCTCCTTCTCCCGGAGCGACGCGGCCTTCTCGAACTCCTGCGCCTCGAGGTACATGTCCTTCTCGCGCACCACCCGCTCGACTTCCTTGCCCAGCTCCTTGATCTCGGGAGGCGGGGTCAGGGCCATCAGGCGCGTCCGGGACGAGGCCTCGTCGATCACGTCGATGGCCTTGTCGGGGAGCTGCCGGTCGGTGATGTAGCGGTCGGCCAGCTTGACCGCGGCGTCGATGGCCCGGTCGGTGATCTTCACCCGGTGATGGGCCTCGTACTTGTGGCGCAGCCCCTTGATGATCTCGACCGCTTCGCTCACGGACGGGGCCCGCACGATGACCGGCTGGAAGCGCCGCTCGAGGGCGCCGTCCTTCTCGATGTACTTGCGGTACTCGTCCAGCGTGGTGGCGCCGATGGTCTGGATCTCACCGCGCGAGAGGGCGGGCTTGAGCATGTTGGAGGCGTCGATGGCCCCCTCGGCCGCGCCGGCCCCGATCAGGGTGTGCAGCTCGTCCAGGAACAGGACCACGTTCTCGGACTGCCGGATCTCCTTCATGACCGCCTTGAGCCGCTCCTCGAACTGGCCGCGGTACTTGGTCCCGGCCACGAGCGCGCCCAGGTCGAGCTGGAGCAGGCGCTTCTGGGCCAGCACGTCCGGCACCTCGTGCCCGACGATCCGCTGGGCCAGGCCCTCCACGATGGCGGTCTTGCCCACGCCGGGCTCGCCGATCAGGACCGGGTTGTTCTTGGTCCGGCGCGCGAGGATCTGGATGACTCGCTCGATCTCGGTCTCACGGCCGATGACCGGGTCGAGCTTGCTCTCCCGCGCCAGCTGGGTGAGATCGCGGGCGAATTCGTCGAGGACCGGGGTCTGGGAGCGCTTCTTCGGGCGCGGGTAGTACTGATCGCCGAGCAGGGCCAGCGTCTCCTGGCGAACCTCGTCGAGCCGGGCGCCGAGGGACTCGAGGATCTTGGCCGCGATCGACTGGCCTTCCTTCATCAGGCCGAGGAGCAGGTGCTCCGTCCCGATGTAGTTGTGGCCGAGCTGGCGGGCCTCCTCGATGGACAGCTCGAGAACGCGCTTGGCCTGTGGCGTGAACGGAACTTCACCGAACGTGAGCGTCTTGGGGAAGCCGGCCAGCGCGCGCTCGACTTCCGCCTTCACCGTCTCGAGCCGCAGCCCGAGGCGCTGCAGGACCGCCGTCGCGATGCCTTCGCCGTCACGGATGAGGCCGAGAAGGATGTGCTCGGTCCCAACGAAATCGTGACGGAACCGCCCTGCCTCTTCCCTGGCCAGGATGATGACCCGACGCGCCCGCTCCGTGAATCGCTCGAACACTGTGGGTGACCTCACGCCTTTCTGACTTCGGGTTATGGCTCGCCGGGGGCCCCGACTGCGCCCCGATGCTCCCTAAACCTGCGATGAGTATATGCCTTCCGGCGCCCTCGGCCTAGCCCTTTCTTGTGACACCGTCCGTCACGCCCCCGTAACCCCTTGAAACTCGTGGACTCACGGCCAGGGCACTGCTCGGCCGTCCACCAGCCGGTACCCTCGGTCCGCTTTCCGCGCGAGCTCGTGATTGTGCGTGGCGATCACGAACGCCAGGTGGCGCTCGGCCTGCAGCCGGAGGAAGAGGTCCCAGATGACCTCGCTCGTCTTGGGATCCAGGTTTCCGGTGGGCTCGTCGGCCAGGATCAGCCGCGGCCGGCCGACCAGTGCGCGGGCGATCGCGACGCGCTGCTGCTCGCCGCCGGACAGCTCCCCGGGCCGGTGCGCCTCCCGGTCCCCGAGCCCGACCTCCTGCAGGGCCGCCGCCGCCCGCTCGCGGGCCTCGGGGACGCTCGCCCGCTGCAGCAGGGCCGGCAGCATCGCGTTCTCGAGCGCCGTCATCTCGCCGAGCAGGTTGTAGAACTGGAAGATGAAGCCCACCTCGGTGCGGCGCAGGCGCGCCAGGGCCGCGTCGGTCCGGGCCGACACGTCCTCGCCGTCGAAGATCACGCGCCCGCTGGTCGGCCGGTCGAGCGTGCCCAGCAGGTGGAGCAAGGTGGACTTGCCGACCCCGGACGCGCCGATGATGGCGATGCTCTCGCCCGCGTTGACGGTCAGGCTCACCCCGCGCAGGACCCGGACGGGCTCCGGCCCCATGCGGTACTCGCGCTCCAGCTCCTCCGCGACCACCAGCGGCTCACTCATAGCGGAGCACTTCGATCGGATCCATGCGCGCGGCCCGCCGAGCCGGCGACAGGGTCGCGAGGAAGGAGATGACGAGGGTGGAGCCCACGATCATCGCGAAGTCGGAGCCGGTCAGCTTCATCGGCAGGTAACTGATCTGGTACACGTCCCCGGCCAGCCGGATGATCTTGTAGGTGTTCTGCACCCAGATGAGGAGCAGCCCGAAGGCGCTGCCCGCCACGGTGCCCCCTACCCCGATCAGCATCCCGGCCACCAGGAACACGGTGCCGATGCTCCCCGCCCCCGCCCCCATCGCCTTGAGGATCCCGATCTCCTTCCGCTTCTCGGCCACCAGCAGGACCAGGTGGCCGATGATGGCGAAGGCCGCCACCAGCACGATGATGGTGACGATGACGAAGAGCGCCAGCTTCTCGAGCTGGAGCGCCGCGAACAGGTTGCGGTTCATGTCCATCCAGTCGCGGATCCAGTACGCGCCCTTCAGCTGGCCCGCGATGGTCCGGCCCACGTCCTTGGCGTCGAAGGGATTGGCGAGCTTCACCTCCACGCCGGTCACGCGGTCCCCCAGGCCCGCGAACTCCTGGGCGGAGGCCAGGGACGTGTAGGCCAGGGAGGCGTCGTACTCGTACATGCCGACCTCGACCCAGCCGGCCACCAGGAAGCGCCGCATCTTGGGCACGAGGCCCACCGCGGTCATGGCCCCCTGCGGGGAGATCACGGTGACGTGGTCGCCCGGCGCGACCCCGAGGCTCCGCGCCAGCTCGCGGCCCAGGACGAGGGCGGGCTCCGACCCCTTGAGCACCGGCTCGAGGCTGCCGAAGCGGATCTGCGCGGCGATCGCGTCGCGCACCGCCGGGGTGGCGAGGTCCACCCCGCGCAGGAGCCCGCCGGTGGCGCCCCCGTTCGGTGAGGTGAACAGCGCCTGCTGGAGCACGAACGGCGTGGCGGAGACCACGCCGGGGACCGGGACCACTCGTTTGGCGAGGGCGCCGCCGTCGGCAACTCCGCGCCCGCCCGCTTCCATGATCAGCACGTGGGGGTTGGCCGAGATGATCTTGTCCCGGATGCCGTCCTGGAAGCCGGTCATCACCGCGAGCACCACGATCAGGGCGCTCACGCCCAGGAAGACGCCGCCGATGCCGATCCAGACGAAGAGCGAGAGGTTGGTCCGGTGGCCGCGCGCGCGGAGGTAGCGGAGCCCGAGGAACACCTCGAAGGGCATGCGCCGCAGCATCACGCGCCCGCCTCCTCGTCCGCGTCGCCGCCCTCCGCGCCGCTCCGCTCGGGCCGGAGGTGCGGGAAGAGGATCACGTCGCGGATCGACGCGGTGTCGGTGAACAGCATCGCGAGCCGGTCGATGCCGATCCCCTCTCCGGCGGTGGGGGGCAGCCCGTACTCCAGCGCGCGCACGAAGTCCTCGTCCATCCAGTGGGCTTCCTCGTCCCCGCGCTCGCGCTCCTTGGCCTGCTCCTCGAAGCGGCGGCGCTGGTCGATCGGGTCGTTGAGCTCGGAGTAGGCGTTGGCGATCTCGCGCCGGCAAACGTAGAGCTCGAACCGATCCACCAGGCGCGGCTGCCCTTCCTTCTGCTTGGAGAGCGGCGACAGCTCGATCGGGAAGTCGACCACGAAGGTGGGCTGCACCAGGGTGGGCTCGACGAGCGTGTCGAAGATCTCCTTCCACAGCGCGACCGGGCCGTGCTCGCCGCGCAGCACCGCCTGCGTCTTGCGATCGGCCGCGAACCCGCCCCGCCGCGTGGCCGCCTCGCCGAGCGCGCGCGCGTCGGTCTCGGGGGTGACCGGGCTGCCGAGCGCCTCGGCGAGCCCCTCGAAGAACGGCAGCCGGCGCCACCGCGGAGCCAGCCGGATGGTCTCACCCTGGTAGGTGAGCTCGTCCCGTCCGAGCAGGGTCTGCCCGAGGTGGCCGAAGATCTCCTCGGTGAGCTGCATGAGATCCTGGTAGTCGGCGTAGGCCTGGTAGAACTCCAGCATCGTGAACTCGGGATTGTGCTGGGTGGACATCCCTTCGTTGCGGAAGTTGCGGTTGATCTCGTAGACGCGTTCGAGACCGCCCACCACGAGGCGCTTGAGATAGAGCTCGGGCGCGATGCGCAGGTAGAGCGGCATGTCGAGCGCGTTGTGGTGGGTGACGAACGGCTTGGCGGCGGCGCCCCCCGGGATCGGCTGCATCATCGGGGTCTCCACCTCGAGGAAGCCGCGCGCGTCGAAGAAGGCCCGCATCGCGGCGATGAGGCGGCTCTTCATCACGAAGGCCTCGCGGACCTGGGGATTGACGATCAGGTCCACGTAGCGCCGGCGGTACCGCGTCTCCACGTCCTTGAGGCCGTGCCACTTCTCGGGGAGCGGGCGGAGGGCCTTGGTGAGGAACTCGAACTGCTTCACCGCCACCGTGAGCTCGCCGGTGCGGGTCCGGAAGAGCTCGCCGGTGACTCCGATCAGGTCGCCGACGTCGAGATCGACGAACGCGGGGTACGCGTCGCCGAGCACGTCGGCGCGCGCGTAGAGCTGGATCTGCCCCGACTGGTCGCGCAGCACCGCGAAGCAGGTCTTGCCGTGGTGGCGCATCGCCATCACCCGGCCGGCGAGGGCGACCGCGCCGGCGCTCTGCAGCGCGGCCTCGTCCGCGTCCTTGAAGCGCGCCTGCACCGTGCCCGCCCAGTGGCTGACCGGGAAGCGCGCCCCGAACGGATTGACCCCGCGGGCCCGCCAGGTCTCGAGCTTCTCCCGCCGGCGGCGCATCTGCTCGTTGAGGTCGGGCGGCAGCCCGGGCGGCGTGGTCATGCGCGCGCGATCACGCCGGGGGCGTCGGCCGGGCCATCGTGAGATAGGCGCGGATGAAGGGATCGAGCCCGCCGTCCATCACCGCCTCCACGTTGCCCACCTCGATCCCGGTCCGATGGTCCTTGATGATCTGGTAGGGCGCGAAGGTATACGTCCGGATCTGGCTGCCGAAGGCGATGTCCTTCTTCTCGCCGGTCAGGTCGGCCAGCTCCTGCTTCTGCTTCTGCTCGTAGATCTGGAACAGGCGCGACTTGAGGATGCGCATGGCGGTGTCGCGGTTGCGCAGCTGCGAGCGCTCGTTCTGGCAGGCCACCACGAGGCCGCTCGGCAGGTGGGTGATGCGCACCGCCGAGTCCGCCGTGTTCACCCCCTGCCCGCCCGGTCCCGAGGAGCGGTAGACGTCCACCCGGAGATCCTCGTCGCGCACGACCACCTCGACGTCCTCGACCTCCGGGATGACCGCCACCGAGGCGAAGGAGGTGTGCCGGCGTCGGGAGGCGTCGAACGGCGAGATGCGGATCAGCCGGTGCACGCCGGTCTCGCCCTTGAGATGCCCGTAGGCGTATTCCCCGCTCATCTCGATGGTGGCCGACTTGATGCCCGCTTCCTCGCCCGCGAGCAGGTCGACCACCTCCGCCTTGAAGCCGGCCCGCTCCGCCCAGCGCAGGTACATGCGCATGAGCATCTGGGCCCAGTCCTGCGACTCGGTGCCGCCCGCGCCGGGATGGATGGAGAGGATCGCGTTCTTCCGGTCCTGAGGCCG
>CAMLFJ010000109.1 GCA_946479205.1 uncultured bacterium
TCCTCGCGCGACGCGATCCTCGCCGCGGCCCGCCTCGGCCGGCTCGACCACCCGACGCGCGAGAGCTTCGCGAGCCGACTCGGAGAGGCCCACGGCGTGCCCGCGCCCGACGTGGACCTGCTGATCCGCACCGGAGGCGAGCAGCGGTTGAGCGACTTTCTCCTGTGGGAGTGCGCCTACGCCGAGTTCTTCTTCACGACCCGCATGTGGCCCGACTTCGGCGGGGACGATCTCGCGGAGGCGGTCGCCGCGTTCCACACCCGCGACCGCCGATTCGGCGCCGTGCCGGAGGCGGGAAGGAGATGAGCGTGATGGCCCGCCCATTCCTCCTCTGGTCCGTCGCGGTCGTGCTGGGAGGACTCGGCACCGGCGTCCTCTTCGATGCGGCCCCGGGTCTCAACTGGGGCATCTGGACGCTGGCGGCGGTGAGCGGCGTCCTGCTCTGTGCCCGGGTGGGTGGTTCGCCGACGCCCCCCGCCCGCCTCCTCCCGCTCGCCGTCGCGGCCGGCTTCGGTGTCGCAGCCGCCGTCACCGCGGACCCGGTCTTTCACGCCGTCATCGGCTCTGGGGTGGCCATGCTCCTGGCGATCGCGGTGCTGGCCAATGACCCGGCGCGAGAGCGGCTGACCGCGCCCTTCCTGCTGGGCGCCCCCGTGGCGGCGCCGCTCCGGGTGGTCGCGGAGGCGATCCGGCGCACGCACGAGCTGGTCGGCCTCGTCGCGACGCCCCGCTACCGGCCTCTGCTCCGGGGCGCCCTCCTCGCGCTGCCGGTGGTGGCTCTCTTCGCGCTGATCCTCGCGAACGCCGATCCGGTGCTCGCGACCCTGCGGGACGACGTGGCCCAGGCGCTGGCCCGCCTGGACTTCGTGCCCCGGCTCCTGTTCTTCGCCGGTGTGTTCACCGCCGCCCTGGGCGGCTGCGGCATCGTCCTGCAACCCGCAGGCGTCCGGGTCCCGGGCCTGGCGGAGCCCGCCCGGACGCCGCGCCTCGCGGACACCGAGCGCGTCGTCATCCTCGTCGCGGTCGCCGCGCTCTTCACCGCGTTTCTCCTCCTCCAGCTCAGCTACCTCTTCGGCAACGCCCCGGTCATCCGGGGCTCGGGGGTCACCTTCTCGGAATACGCCCGGCAGGGTTTCGCCGAGCTGACCACGGTGGCGACCCTGAGCACGATGCTGCTGGTCGCCCTCGACCACTGGGCCGCGCCCGGCCCGCGCGAGCGCTGGGCGCGTATCGCGGCGGTCGTGGTCGTCGTCAAGCTCGAGGTCCTCCTGATCTCCGCGCTCCGCCGCCTCTGGCTCTACGAGTCCGCGTACGGATTCACGACCCTGCGGCTCTACGCCCACGTCTACATGGTCGCGACCGCGGTCTTCCTCGGGCTGCTCGGCTGGGGTCTGTGGGGCGGCCTCCGGCCGGGATGGCTGGCTCGACGCGCCGCGACGATCGCGGCGGTGGCGATGACCATCCTGGTCTACTGGAACCACGAAGCCTGGATCGTCGGTCAGAACACCGGGCGCTTCGCCCGGACCGGTCAGCTCGACCCCGCCTACCTGATCTGGAGTCTCTCGCCGAACGCCGCGCCGGCCCTGGTCCAGACGATGCCCGAGCTACCGCCCACCCTGGCCGACCTGGTGCACGACGGGCTTCGGCAGCGCTACGGAAGCCCCGCCGACGCCGCCCCGTGCCGCTGGTTCGAGTGGAATCGAAGCCGGGAGCGCGCGGTGACGGCCCTGCGCGCGGGAGGCGTCGTGCGAGGCGATGTTCAGCTGCACCCCCGCGACTGCGTCGTGGGGCCGCCCGGCCCCGAGCGAGGACCTAGCGTCCGCCGCCCAGGACCTTGACCAGGCGGTAGAGAAACTCGTGGCCGCCGTACAGCGACTGCACCGGCATCCGCTCGTTGAGCCCGTGCGAGCGCGCGTCGTCGGGGCCGAGGAAGAGGCCGGACACGCCGTAGGCGGGAATGCCCGCGTTGCGGAGGAAACGCGAGTCGGTCGCGCCGGTGCTCATGCTGGGAATCACCGGAATGCCCGGCCAGAGCGCGGTGGTGGTGGCCTCCACCGCCTGCATCAGGTCGGGCCGTAGCGACGACGGCTGGCTCAGCTCGGGCTCGGTGAGCCGGGTCACCGTGATGCCGGGGTCGGCGAGCGCTTTCACGATCTCCTCCCGGACGCCGTCGATCGGCTCGCCGGGGAGCACGCGGCAGTTCACGACCGCGCGCGCGGTCTGGGGCAGCGCGTTGCTCGCGTGGCCGCCCTCGAGGCGCGTGGCCACGCAGGTCGTCCGCATGATCGAGTTGTAGCCCGGGTGGACGGCGGAGAGACGGGCCGCGGCCGGCTGGTCGAGCCCGCCGTCCTTCGCGACCGCGCGCATGTCGTCGGCGATGGCGCCCGCGTGGAGCGGGGCGCTCCGCTGGAAGTAGCCCCGGCTGATCTCGTTCAGCTTCGCCGGGAACTCGTGGTGGGAGAAGCGCGCGAGGCCTTCCGCGAGCTGGTAGATCGCGTTGTCCTTGCGCGGCATCGAGCTGTGGCCGCCCGGGTTCCTGGCCTCGAGGCGGAAGCTCACGCTCACCTTCTCGGCCGCCTGCACCCGCAGCAGGACGGGCCGTCCCTCGCGCGTCATCTCGGCGCCGCCCCCTTCATTGAGCGCGAACTCCGACTCGATCAGCGCGCGATCGTGCTTCAGGAGCCATTTCACGCCGTTCCACGGCGAGCTCGAGCCGAGCTCCTCGTCGGCGGTGAGGGCCAGGATCAGGTCGCGCTCGGGGGCGTAGCCTTCCCGCTTGTAGCGGATCAGGTTGGCCACGAAGATCGCGGCCATGGCCTTGTCGTCCACCGACCCGCGCGCGTAGAAGTACCCGCCCTCCTCGACCAGCTTGAAGGGATCGCGCTCCCAGTCCTCACGCTTCGCCTCGACCACGTCCAGATGGGCCAGCAGGAGCAGCGGCTTCCGAGCCCCGGTGCCCTTGAGCCGCGCCACCAGGTTGCCCTTCTTGGGCGCGCCGGGCGGGACGATGATTTGCAGGTCGGCATCGGCGAAGCCGCCCGCCTTGAGGCGGGCCGCCATCGCGCGCGCGGCCGCGGTGGTGTCGCCCACCGAGTCGCTGGTGTTGATCTCCACCAGCTCCTTGTAGATGTCGCGCAGCACGGTCTGGTCCGGCGTGGGCGGCGCGGGGGGCGGCAGCTGCGCGCGGGCCACGCCCGGCCACGCGGACAGGAGCAGGGCCAGGACCAGACCGGAGCCGAGTCTCATCGCGAGTGGTAGAGTACCGAACTGCGCGCCGGTCTGTCCATCGCCCGGTACCGGAAGGAGAACGACATGCACTGCTGCGGTCACGCCTGGAGTCGTCGGGACTGGATGTGGAGCACGCTGCTCACCACCGCCTCCGCGATGGTCGCGGGCTGCGCGGGAGCCCGGTCCGACACGCCGGCCGCGGGCGCGGCGGTGTCCCCGTACGCCGCCGCGAGCCAGCTGCTCCGCGACCACGTCTCGATCGACGTGCACACCCACGCGGGCCCGAACGGGGTCACCTCCCGCACCGCCGCGCCGAGCGACGATCTCGCGCGCGGCATGCGCGCGGGCGGGATCGCGGTCCTCTGCCTGGCCGACGTGCCGGATGCACCGATCCTCGGCCGCGACGCCAGCAATGTGCTCCGCGCGCTGCGCGAGCCCGCGCCCGGTTTCCTCTACCAGCACCACCAGGAGCGCCTCGACTGGCTCGACACGCTCACCGCCAAGCACGGGATCCGCCGCGTCCTGACCGTCGCCGACCTCGAGGCGGCCCACAAGGCCGGCGCTCCCGCCATCATCCTGGACATCGAGGGCCTCGACTTCCTCGAGCGGAAGCTCGAGCGGCTCGAGGAGTCGTACCGGCGTGGCGTGCGCACCATGCAGCTCGTCCACTACACCCCGAACGACATCGGCGACTTCCAGACCGGCACCGTCACGCACGGCGGCCTCACCCCGTTCGGGGCCGACGTCATCCGCGCGTGCAACCGCCTTGGCGTCGTCGTCGACGTGGCGCACGCGACCGCGGACACCGTGAAGCAGGCGGCCAAGGTGGCGAGCCGGCCGTTGCTCCTCTCGCACACTGCGCTGCGCGGCTCCCGGGCCCAGGGCGCGACCCCGCTGGTGGAGCGGCAGATCACCCCGGATCACGCCCGGGCCCTCGCCGACACCGGCGGCTCCATCGGGATCTGGCACTTCTTCGCGACCCCCGAGCTCTACGTGGACGGGCTGAAGGAGATGGCGGACGTGGTCGGGGTGGACCACGTGAGCATCGGCACCGACGCCTCCTCGAGCCCCGGCCTCTTCTCGAGCTACGAGCGGTTCACCGTCCTGGTCGACGCGATGCTCCGCGGCGGCTTCACCCCCGCCGACACCGCCAAGATCATCGGGGGCAACTACCTCCGGATCTTCGCGGCCTCGATGCGCTGAGCGATGAATACCGCCGAGTTCGACCGCTACGACGGCCTCGGGCTGGCCGATCTGGTCCGCCGGCGCGAGGTGACGCCGGGCGAGCTGCTCGACATGGCCGTCGCGCGCGTGGAGGCCGGCAACCCGGACCTCAACGCGGTGGTCCTGCGCCTGTACGACCAGGCGCGCGCGGCGATCGCCGCCGGCTTGCCCGCGGGGCCCTTCACCGGGGTGCCGTATCTCCTGAAGGATCTCGGCGCCCACTACGCGGGTGCGGTGAGCAGCCTCGGCAGCGCGCTCTTCAAGGACTTCGTCCTGGATCACGACAGCGAGATCACCGCGCGGCTCCGTCGCGCCGGCCTCGTCATCTTCGGCAAGACCAACACGCCGGAGATGGGGCTGGCCGCCTCGACCGAGCCACGCCTGTTCGGTCCGACGCGCAACCCGTGGAATCTCGGGCACAGCTCGGGCGGCTCGAGCGGCGGCTCGGCGGCCGCCGTCGCCGCGGGGTGGGTGCCCATGGCGCACGCCACCGACGGCGGCGGCTCGATCCGGATCCCGGCGTCCTGCTGCGGCCTCTTCGGCCTCAAGCCGACCCGGGCGCGCAACCCCATGGGCCCGGACGCGGGCGAGGGATGGGGCGGCGCCTCGGTCGGCCACGCGGTCACGCGGACCGTGCGGGACAGCGCGGCGCTGCTCGACGCGACGGCGGGGCCCGATATCGGCGACCCCTACTGGGCGCCGCCTCCCGCGCGCCCCTTCCTCGACGAGATCGGCCGCGACCCGGGACGCCTGCGCATCGCGGTCACGACCCGGCCCTGGAACGGCCAGCCGGTCCACCCCGAATGCGCCGAGGCCGCGCTCGCGGCCGCGCGGCTGTGCGAGCGGCTCGGCCACCACGTGGAGGAGGCCACACCGGACATCGACGCCAAGGCCCTGGGCGAGGCGAGCCTCATCGTCGTCAGCGCCAATGTCCGCGCCTCCCTCGAGGCCCGCGCGGCCGCCCTGGGCCGGGAGCTGACCGCGGGCGACGTCGAGCGCGTCACCTGGGCGCGCGCCATGGACGGGCACACCGCGCGCGCGGCCGACTACGCGCGGTCCATCGGCGTGATCCACCGCACCGGCCGGATCGTCGGGCGCTTCTTCACCCGGTACGACATCCTGCTCTCGCCGACGATGTGCCAGCCGCCCTATCCGCTCGGTGTCCTCGACATGATGACCGACGACAGCGAGCGATACACGCGCGCGATCCTCGGCGCCATCGGCTTCACGTCGCTCTTCAACCAGGCCGGCACCCCCGCGATGTCGGTGCCGCTCGGCTGGTCCCGGGGCGGCCTGCCCATCGGCGTCCAGTTCGCCGCGCCCTACGGAGACGAAGCCACTCTCTTCCGCCTGGGCGCCCAGCTCGAGGCGGCGGAGCCCTGGGCGGGACGACGTCCTCCCACCGCGACATCAAGGAGACAGCCATGAACGAGCACGACCTCCGAGCGCTTCTCGCCGACGTCAGGGCCGGGCGCCTCTCACGGCGCGCGTTCGTCCAGACCATGGTCGGCCTCGGCCTCACCACGTCCCTCGCGGGCCAGATGCTCACCAGCGCCGGCGCGGCGCAGGCCCAGACCCGTCCGGCGTTCACGCCCACGAAGCGCGGGGGCGGCGGCCAGCTCAAGGTGCTCTCGTGGGACGCGCCCGTCCTGCTCAACCCCCAGATCGCGGTGGGGCTCAAGGACTGGAACGTCTGCAACATCTTCTACGAGTCGCTCGTGGCCTTCGATCCCAGCGGCAACCTGGTCCCGGTGCTGGCGCAAGAGGCTCCGAGCCTCAAGAACGGCGGCGTGGCGAAGGACGGGCTGTCGGTCACGTTCAAGCTGAAGCGCGGCGTGCAGTGGCACGACGGCAAGCCGTTCACCGCGGGCGACGTGGTCTTCAACTGGGAGTTCGCGGCGGATCCCGCCACCGGCTCGCCCTGGTTCGGCGTCTACAAGAACGTCAAGCAGTTCGAGGCGCTCGACTCGCACACCGTGAAATGCGTCTTCACCCAGCCGACCCCGTACTGGCTGACCACCGGCATGCTGATTCCCCGGCACATCTTCGAGCCGTACAAGGGGGCCAAGTCGCGGGAGGCGCCGAACAACCTCAACCCGGTCGGGACCGGCGCGTACCGATTCGTCGACTTCAAGCCGGGCGATCTCCTGAAGGCCGAGCTCTTCCCCGGCTACCACGTCGCCAACCGGCCGTTCTTCGACACGATCGAGGTCAAGGGGGGCGGCGACGCGGTCTCGGCCGCCCGCGCCGTGCTGCAGACCGGCGAGTACGACTACGCGACGGGCATCGGGACCATCGACGACGACGTCCTCCAGCGCCTCGAGCAGGGGGGCAAGGGCAAGGTGGCCATCGCGTTCGGCGGGCGGATCACCCACGTCCAGCTCAACCAGAGCGACCCGTGGACGGAGGTGGACGGCGAGCGCGCGAGCGTCAAGTCGGTGCACCCCTTCCTGACCGACCCGGCTGTGAAGGGCGCGCTCGCCCTCCTGGTGGACCGCGCCGGGATCCAGGAGCAGATCCTCGGCCGGCTCGGGCAGGTCGCCCCGAACTTCATCAACTACCCGGAGCGCTTCCGCTCGAAGAACATCCGGTGGGAATACAACGTCGACAAGGCCAACCAGCTCCTCGACGCGGGCGGGTGGAAGCGCGGCGCCGACGGGATCCGGGCGAAGGACGGCAAGCGGCTCAAGATGGTGTTCCAGACCGTCACCAACGCGCAGGCCCAGAAGATCCAGGCCGTCATCAAGCAGGCGGCGGCCAAGGCCGGCATCGAGATGGAGCTGAAGTCGGTGGTCGCCTCCTCGTACTACTCCTCGGACCCCGCCAATCCCGACACCTACACGCACTTCTACGCCGATCTCCAGCTCATGACGTACCTGATGGGGCCGCCGGATCCCGAGCGGCTCATGCGGGTCTTCACCTCCGCAGACGTGGCGACCAAGGAGAACAACTGGAACCGGTTCAACGTGTGGCGCTTCCGCAACGAGGAGTACGACCGGCTCTACCGCCAGGCGGAGACCGAGGTGGACCCGGTCAAGCGCGCGGCCATCTTCATCCGGATGAACGACCTCGTGGTCCAGAGCGGCATCGTCATCCCGATCGCGCTCACCGCCAAGGCGTCGGCCATGTCGAACCGCCTGCGGGGCGTCGACCACAATCCCTACGAGGTCGACTTCTGGTCCCTGCCCTACTGGTACCGGGAGGCCTAGCCCAGCGGGCTCAGTTCTTGATGCTCGCTCCGGGCGGCTTCAGGGCCTCGAAGGTCAGCCGGTAGACTCCGGCCCCCGCGAGGATGACGACGATCACGCCCACCCATTGCGGCAGGAAACTCAGGGTGATCCACAGGCCCACCAGGGCCGCCAGCACGCCGGCGATCGCGGCACTCAAGCGGGCCCGACGGACCTTGCGCGAGTAGGCCGCTAGCTCCTCGAGCGTCGTCGTTTTCGGATCGAACGCTTCTCCAGCCATGCGAGCCTCCTCGAGTGTTGAAGTGTCCGCCGGCCACGCCTCGCCGCCGGCCGGGGCGCACCCGGCCGAGCGGCATGCTAAGCTCTCGCGCCGTCGCCGTCAACCGGCGGTGGACGCTCAGAGGTCGAGCAGTCTCAGGAGCTCGCGGGTCAGCCGGATCCGCATCACGAAATGCGTCTCGGTCGCGAGCACCCTCCACGCCCGCTCGATCTCCGCGACGGGAACGTGACCGGCGCGGAAGACGTCCGTCAGCGTGTCGAGACCTCTCACGCTGCCGAGACTCAGGGCGATCTCCGAGCTGCGTCCCGAGCCGAAGGTCAGCAGATACTCGGCGCTGACCGGATCGACGGCGGGCCGTACTCGCGTGACGTACATCCGACCCACGCCGGTGCGCCGGGCCACCGGAAGAGGATACCGGCGAATGCCCGGAATCCCCTCGATCGCCGTGAGCGTGCGCTCCGGCGCACTCGGTAGTTCCTTCCTGACATGGCGCGTCAGACCTCGAAGGGCGCCCGGTCCGGGTTGACGTGCCCGCACCCGGGGCACGTGCGCAGCGCGAGGTCGGCGTCGAAGCGCTCGATGGCCGTCTTCAGCTC
>CAMLFJ010000110.1 GCA_946479205.1 uncultured bacterium
CGTTGGAGAGCGCCTTGAGCGGCGAGACGTAGAGGATCGCAGTGCGGTCTCCTAGCCGGCCGTCCACCGCCTCCCGGAACAGCCGGTCGAGGCAGGCCAGGAACGCCGCGAGGGTCTTGCCGGAGCCGGTGGGCGCGGTGAGCAGCACGTCCCGGCCCTCCGCGTTCAGCGGCCAGGCGCCCGCCTGCACCGGGGTGGGCTCGGCGTAGCGGGCGCGGAACCAGGATTCGACGACCGGGTGGAACATCGCAACAGTATAGTCAGATTGACTCGGCCGTCACACCTCCGTAGCCTTGTCGCGTCATGGCGACGCGGCACGAGACGGTGATCGTGGGCGGCGGACACGCCGGGCTCGCGCTCAGCTACCACCTGGGCCGGCTCGGGCGCCCGCACGTCATCCTCGAGCGGGGGCGCGTGGCCGAGCGCTGGCGGAGCGAGCGCTGGGATTCGCTGATGTTCCAGTTCCCCAACTGGAGCCTCCGCTTGCCCGGCCAGGAGTATCGAGGGAGCGAGCCGGACGGCTTCGCCACGCGCGGCGAGGTGATCGCCTTCATCGAGCGCTATCGCGAGCTCGTGGCCGCGCCGGTGCGAACCGGTGTGCGGGTGGATCGGGTCCACGCGGGGGACGGCCGGTTTCGGCTCGAGACCACGGAGGGGCCGATCGAGGCCACCAACGTCGTCGTCGCCACCGGCCCGTATCAGGAGCCGGTCCTGCCCCCGCTCCGCCACGCGCTTCCGCCGGGCGTGCTCCAGGTTCACGCGAGCGGGTATCGTAATCCGGCGCAGCTCCCCGCGGGCGCGGTGCTCGTCGTCGGCTCCGGCGCCTCCGGGTGCCAGATCGTGGAGGACCTGCTCTCGGCGGGCCGTGCCGTGTACCTCTCGGTGGGCCGCCACCGTCGCTATCCGCGCCGCTACCGCGGCCGCGACATGTTCTGGTGGATGGAGCGGATCGGCGCGCTCGACCAGACCCGCGACGAGCGCCCCGAGGCGCGGGAGCGGCCGAACCCGCTCGTGACCGGGGTCGGCGGCGGCCACGACATCGACCTGCGAGACTACGCGGCCGCCGGCGTCACGCTGCTCGGGCATCTCGTGGACGTCATCGGCTCGCGCCTGCGCCTGGCCGATGACCTGACCGCGCTGCTGGCCGCCGGCGACGAGAGCGTCGGGGTGTTCACGCGCGCGGTGGACGCCTACGTCGCCCGGTCCGGGCTCGCGGTGCCGGTGGAGACGCCGCCCGTGATCGCGCCGCCGCCCGCGGCGCCGCCCGCGCCGATTCGGGAGCTCGACCTGGCCGCTTCAGGCATCATGTCGGTGGTCTGGGCGACCGGTTTCCGGCGCGACTTCGGGTGGATCGACGCGCCCGTCCTCGACGAGCGGGGCGAGCCGATCCACCAGCGGGGGATCACCGGCTGCGAGGGGCTCTACTTCCTGGGGCTGCCGTGGCTCCACAAGCTCAAGTCGTCCGTGCTGTGCGGGGTCGGAGACGACGCCGCCCATCTCGCCGACCATATCGCCGCGGGCGCCGCGCGCCCCCGGCCGGGACTGATCAGGAGGGCGTGATGGCCATCGAGTTCATCGGGATGATCGGGGTACGGCCCGAAGGGGCCGACGGCGCCGCGGTGCACGTGATCGGCGGCGCGATCGACATGGCCTGGGTCCGGGAGTTCTCCCAGGCTCACGAGCGCGCCGGCTTCGACAAGGTGCTGGTCGGCTACACGTCGACGGCCGCGGACGGCTTCCTCGTCTCGGCGTACGCCGCCGCCCACACCGAGCGGCTCGGGTACCTGCTCGCCCACCGCCCCGGCTTCGTCGCGCCCACGCTGGCCGCGCGCAAGGCGGCCACGCTCGATCAGCTCTCGGCGGGCCGGCTCGCGCTCCACATCATCACCGGGGGCAGCGACGCCGACCAGGCGCGCGACGGCGACTTCGTGGACCACGACACGCGCTACCGCCGCACCGACGAGTACCTCGGCCTGATGCGGCGGGTGTGGACGGAGGCGCGGCCCTTCGATCACGCGGGCGAGTTCTACCGGGTGACCGCGGCCTACTCGGACGTGAAGCCGGTGCAGCAGCCGCACGTGCCGCTCTACTTCGGCGGCGCCTCCGAGGCCGCGCATCGGATCGGCGTCCGGCACTGCGACGTCTACATGCTGTGGGGCGAGCCGCTCGCCGCGATCCGCGACCGCATCGCGGGCGTGCGCGCGGCCGCGGCGGGCGCCGGCCGGGCGCCGGGCCTGCCGCGCTTCAGCGTCTCGCTGCGGCCGATCATCGCGCCGACCGAGGCGCAGGCCTGGGCCAAGGCGCGCGCGATCCTGGAGCAGGTGCAGGCCAAGCAGGGGGCGCGCGGCGTACCGCAGCCCGAGGCGGTGGGCGCGCGGCGGCTCGTGGACTTCGCCCAGCAGGCCGAGGTGCACGACAAGCGGCTGTGGACGCCGATCGCGGCGGCGGTGGGCGGCCAGGGCAATACCACCGCGCTCGTGGGCACGCCCGAGCAGGTGGCCGAGGCGCTCCTGGATTATCACGACCTCGGCGTCACCACGCTGCTGATCCGCGGCTTCGATCCGCTCAACGACGCGATCGAGTACGGCCGCGAGCTGATCCCCCTGGTGCGCACCGAGGTCGCCCGCCGCGAGCGGGATCGCGCGGCGGCGCTCGCGCGGTGACCCGGCTCCTGGCGGTGGTGGGCGCGGTGACGCCGCCCGGGCGTCTCGACACGGCGGTGCGCTTCGCGGCCGATCTTGCGGCCGAGCGGTCGGCGGTCGCCGCGACCGTGCTCAGCCTGGGCGAGCATCGCGTCTCGTTCGCGGACGGGCGCGCGCTCGACCGCTACCCCGACGACACCGCGCGCGTCGTCGGCGCGATCGCCGAAGCCGACGCGGTCCTGCTCGCGAGTCCCGTCTACCGCGCCTCGTTCACCGGCGCGCTCAAGAACTTGCTCGATCTCACGCCGGTGGAGGCGCTGCGGGCCAAGCCGGTGGGCATCGTGGCCATGGGCGCGACGCTCCATCACTACCTGGGGGTGGACTGGCAGCTTCGCGCGGTGCTCGCGTGGTTCGGGGCGCTGGTGGTGCCGACCAGCGTGTACCTCGAGTCCGGTCACTTCCAGGACGGCAAGCTCGCCGATCCGGCCGCGCGCGCCGGCCTCGGCGATCTGGTGGGTGCGCTCGTCGCGATGGCGGCCCACGCCCGCGACCAGGCGGGCCCGCCGCCACTGGCCGCCGGCCGCGGCTAGCCGGTCAGCGTTTCGGGGCGACGAAGCCGCGGATGACCTCGCGGGCGGCGGCGGCGCTCCAGTCGCCGCCGCCGATCATCCGGCCGACCAGCCGCCCCTCGCGGTCCACCAGGTAGACGGTGGGCGGCCCGAAGACGCCGTAGCCCCGGCCGGTGACGTCACCCGAGGTGTCGAGCAGCACCGGCGCGGTGTAGCCGCGCTCGGTCACCGTGCGCTTCACGAGATCCGCGCTCTCGCGAAAGCTGATCAGCAAGACTTCGAGCCCCTGGCCCTTGAATTCCTCGTACAACCGATTGACGGAAGGTAACTCCTCCCGGCAGGTCGGTCACCAGGTGGCCCAGAAGAAGAGCAGCAGCGCCTTGCCCTTCTGATCCTCGAGCCGCACGGTGCGCCCGTCGAGCGCGGGCAGCGCGAAGGCGGGCGCGGGTCTGGGTGATTCGTAGGCCTGGACGCCCAGCTTCGCCCAGGCCGGCGGCGCGGCGGCGGGCTGCGCCGCCGCGGCCCCGGCCCAGAGCACCGCCGCGATCAGGATGGACGCGGCGAGCGGGCGCGTGCTCACACCCCCGCGTCCTTGACGGCCTTCAGCACCTCGGCCGGATCCAGCAGATCGAGGGCGTTCTCGTTGATCTTCATGTACCGGACCACGCCGTTCCTGTCGATGACGTAGTAGGCGCGCTTGGCGTAGCGGAAGATCGGGCTCTTCTCGTCGGTGACCAGCGCGTCGTACCCGGGGAGCATCGCGCGGCGGAAGTCGGACAGGAGGGGATAGCTGATCTTGTTCTGCTTGGTGAAGGCGTCCAGCGTGGCCGCGTGGTCGGCGCTCACGCCCACGACCTGGGCGCCGGCGGCGGTGAACTTCGGCAGGCTCTCCTCGAAACCGAGGAGCTCTTTGGTTCAGGTATTGGTGAACGCCTGGATGAAGGTGAAGACGACGACCGGGCCCTTGGCGGTCAGCTCGGACAGCTTCACGGGCTTGTTGCCGGGGCCGGGCAGGGTGAAATCGGGCGCCTTCTGGCCGACTTCCAGGGCGGCAGCCGGGCCGGCCGAGCCGAGGCCGACGGCGGCCAGCAGCAGGGTCGCGAGCAGCAGCGGGGTCATTCGACGCATGGCGTGCTCCTTTCCGGGATAGGGGGTGACTCCCAGACAACGGGCGACGGGCTCCCGAAGTTTCCGGGCCACGCGCATAATGCTCGCATGCGCGGGTCGATCTCCGCCGAGGCTTTCGTCGCGGGCGGCATGGCCTGGAGGATACACCGGGAGCGGGTGCTCCTGGCCGGCTGGGGCCGGGCCATCCTGCTCCAGATCGCGCACCCGAAGGTGGCGCGCGGGGTGGCCGAGCACAGCGGGTTCACGACCGACCGCTGGGGGCGGTTCCGGCGCCTGCACCGGACGCTCTCCGCGATGCTCGCGCTGACCTTCGGCTCGGAGGACGAGGCCGCCGGCTCCGCGGCCAGGATCAACGCCATTCACGACCGGGTCCACGGTCGGCTCGACGAATCGGCGGGCGGCGAGTCGTACAGCGCCCACGATCCCGAGCTGCTCACCTGGGTGCACGCGACCCTGGTCGAGTCGTTCCTGCTGACGTATCGGCTCTTCGTGGGGCCGGTGTCCCCCGCGGAGGCGGATCGCTACTGCGAGGAGGCCGGCGGGATCGAGTCGGCGCTCGGGATCCCGTCCGGCCGGCTGCCGCGAACGGAGGGCCGGCTCCGCGAGTACCTGGACGCGATGCTCGGCGCGGGCGTGATCGAGGTGACCGACACGGCCCGTCGGCTTTCCCGCGAGATCATCCGGCCCCCCGCGCCGGCCGTCGTCCGGCCCGCGCTCTGGCTGGCCGCGCTGCCGGCCGTCGGTCTCCTGCCCCCCGCGATCCGCGCGGCCTACGGCTTCCCATGGGACCGCCGTCGCGAACGCGTGATGCGGGGCCTCGCCGCCGCCACGCGCGGCGCCCTCCCGCTGGTGCCGCCGGCCCTCCGCTACTGGGCGGTGGCCCGGCGCGCCGAGCGACGGCCGGGCCGATGACCGAGATCACGCTGCGGATCGAGTCGCCCCGGCAGGCCGAGGTGATGCGCCTGATCGAGGCGCTCGACGTCTACCAGAGCGGCCTCTACCCGCCGGAGAGCAACCACTTCCTGGACGTGGAGGCGCTGGCGGGACCGAGCGTGCGGTTCTTCGTTGCGCGGCGGGACGGGCAGGCGCTGGGCTGCGGCGCGCTCCGGATCGATCCGGCGGGATGGGGGGAGCTGAAGCGGATGTTCGTATCCCCGGAGGCCCGGGGACTCAAGCTCGGGCGCCGTCTCCTCGAGCGGCTCGAAGAGGAGGCGCGACGGGAGGGGCTCGGCCTCCTGCGCCTCGAGACCGGCATTCACCAGCCGGAGGCGGTCGGGCTCTACCGCTCCGCGGGCTACGTGGAGCGTGAAGCCTTCGCCGACTACACCCCGGATCCGCTCAGCGTCTTCATGGAGAAGCGCCTCTGACGGCCCCACCACACGCTGCCCAGCACCGCGGCGGTGCCGCCGACCCCGATCGCGCCCAGCATCATGCCGCGCCGGATCGCCTCCCGGCCGCGACTCACGCGCATCACCACGTGGCCCGGAATGGCGTCGATGTCGGCGCGAATGCGCCAGCGGGCGAAGGCGAGCGGATCCGCGGGGTGCCAGAAGCTGCCGCGGTCGTCCGAGACACAGAGGTGAAGGTCGCAAGTTTGCGGGTCGGCGCACCGCTCGGCCCGCCAGCCGAGTCCGCGGCCACGCATCCCCGTGCTCTGTAGCGCCAAGCTGCTCTCCATGGTGTCGCCCCTCCCCACCCGACGTGACTTGGACCCGCGGCGGAGGCGGGTTGAACCTCGCTCAGAACCGGTGTGTGGCGAGGACCCCGCACTTCTTCAACCCGCGCTCCGCCTCGAGCGTTCCAGAGAAGAGCAAGAGGCGCGCCACCGCGTGTTCCAACGGAAAGACGCGTTCCGTGCCGGTTCTCGTCCGGTTCGCTGCTGCGCGTTAGGAACGGTGAGGCGCCAACTGTGGAAGAAATTACCCTGAGCTAGCCCCAAGGTGGCGAGGGCGCCCCCGCCAAATCAGTGTGTTAGAGTACGCCCATGCCTGCGGTGCTGATCACGGTCGAGGGCGTCGAGGGATCCGGCAAATCCACCCAGTGCGCGCGGCTGGAGCAGCATTTATCGGGGCGCGGCCTCCAAGTTGTGCGGACCAGCGAGCCTGACGGCACCCCGCTCGGCGTCGGGGTGCGGGCGTTGTTCGAGGCCGCAGGTCCCACGCCGACCCCGCTCACCCAGACCTTCCTCTTCATGGCCGCGCGTCAGGAGCACGTCACGCGTGTCATCGCGCCGGCACTCGCGCGCGGCGCGGTGGTGATCTCCGACCGCTACGCGGACGCGACGGTGGCCTACCAGGGCTACGGCCAGGGCATGGACGTCCAGACGATCCGGGAGCTGAACATGCTGGCGACGGGCGGGGTCCTGCCCGACCTCACCCTGGTGCTGGATCTCGATCCGGTCGCGGGCATGCGGCGCATCCGCGGGCGCGCGCTCGACGCCTTCGAGAAGATGGACACCGCCTTCCACCGGCGCGTGCGCGAGGGGTATCTGGAGATCGCGCGCGCGGACAAGAATCGCGTGGTCGTGCTGGACGCCGACCGCGATCCGGACGCGCTCCACGCCGACGTCGTGCGCGCGGTGGACGAGCTGCTGGCGCGCCGTGGAGGAGGCGTCCGTGGCGCTTGACGCGATCCGCGATCAGGCCGAGGCGGTGACGCTGCTGCGGCGCGCGATCGCCTCGGAGCGGGTCGCCCACGCCTACGCCTTCGTCGGCCCCGAGGGCTCGGGCCGCAAGGCCACCGCGCTGGCCTTCGCGTCCACCCTCGTCGCGCCCCAGGGGGGGCCCGCCGCCGCCCGCGTCGAGCGCGGCAGCCATCCCGACGTGCACCTGCTGGGGCCGACGCCGCCCCCGAGCAATCCCAAGGGCACGCCCGCGCTGCGCATCGAGGCGATCCGGGAGCTGGAGCGCCGGGCTTCGCTCAAGCCCGCCGAGGCGGCCTGGAAGGTCTTCATCGTGGACGAGGCGGAGAAGATGACCGCCTCGACGCCGCAGGCCCTGCTCAAGACGCTCGAGGAGCCCCCGGCCCGGACCGTGATCATCCTGGTCCTCTCCCAGATCCGCGCGCTGCCCGCCACCGTGCTCTCGCGCTGCCAGGTCGTGCGCTTCCGCCCGCGGCTCGTGGCGGGCGCGCCCGCGCTCCTCCCCGACGTGAGCGGCGAGGCGCATGCCCGCAGCCTGCGGCTCCTGGCCGAGGCGCGCGAGCAGGGTGTCGAGGCCATCCTGCGCCTGGGCGATCAGGTCGGCCGCGACCGGCCGGCCGCGGAGACGTTCGTCCAGGCGTGCTGGCTCTGGCACCGCGATCTGCTCTGCGCGGCGGCCGGCGCCCCGGGCCTGGCCGTCTTCGGCGAGGCCACCGCGAAGGCGGGCGGGCCACGCTCGCTCGATCAGGTGCTGGGCGCGCTGCGCGATTGTCGCGAGGCGTGGTTCGCGCTGCAGGGGAGCGTCTCGCCCAGGCTGAGCGTGGAAGTGCTGCTGGGCCGACTCACCGGAAAGGCCGCCTGACATGACCGAGCCGCTCGAGCCCGCCGCGACCGCCGCCTCGGTGGCCGAGGAGACGCCGCAGTACCTGATCGGGGTGCGGCTGCGCGAGCCGCTCCTGGCCGAGGACCACCTGACCACCGACACCGATCTCCACGTGGGAGACCTCGTGGTGGTGGACATGGGCGGCGGCAGCGCGGTGGGCGAGGTGCGCCGCCCCAAGCGCGCGCTGCCCGCCTTCAAGCGCGACCGGGTCTACCGCCGCGTGGTCCGGCGCGCCACCACCGCGGAGGCTGGGGAGTGGCGTGACCGCCGGGCGCGCGAGGTGCGGGGCGTGGAGACGTGCCAGCGGATGGCCCGGGCGCGCGCGCTCGCCATGAAGATCGTGGACGTGGAGATCGAGGCCTCTCGCCGCCGCGTCACCGTCTTCTTCAACTCGGAGGAGCGGGTGGACTTCCGCGACCTCGTGCGCGACCTCGCCCGCGAGTTCCACGCGCGGATCGAGATGCGCCAGATCGGGGCGCGCGACACCACCAAAATGCTCGACGGCATCGGCCCCTGCGGCCGGCAGCTCTGCTGCTCGTCGCACCTGCGCAAGTTCGATCCGATCTCGGTGAAGATGGCCAAGGCCCAGGACATGCCGCTGACCGACAGCCGGCTCCTCGGCAA
>CAMLFJ010000111.1 GCA_946479205.1 uncultured bacterium
GTCATGATCTCGTGCAGCACGCCGTCGATGCGGAACCGGACCCGGAAGACCTTCTCGTAGGGCTCCAGGTGGATGTCGGAGGCGCCCCGCCGGATGGCGTCGGTGAGGATCATGTTGATGAGCCGGACGACCGGAGCCTCGTCGGCCGACTCCTTGAGGTCGAAGACGTCGGCCTTGGTGAAGGCCGCCTCGCCGTCCTCGACGACCTCGACGTCGGTGTCGGCCTCCTCCAGCTCGCTCATCATGTCGTTGACGTTGGCGCCGGTCTCGTAGAGCCGCTCGAAGGCCTTGCGGATGGCCGCCTCGGAGGCGACCACCGGCTGGATCTGCAGGCCGGTCATGAACCCGACGTCGTCGAGCGCGAAGACGTTGGTGGGATCCGCCATCGCGAGGGTGAGCACGTTCCCGATCCGCTTGATCGGGAGCACGCTGTGCTTCTTGGCGATCTGCTCGGGCACCAGCTTGAGCACGTCCGGATCCGGGTCCACCTGCGCCACCGTGATCGCGGGCATCGCGTACTGCTTCGAGAGGAACGAGACGAGACTGTCCTCGGTGATGAACTGGAGGCGGACCAGGATCGTCCCGAGCTTGTCGGCGCTCCCCTTCTGCTCGGCGAGCGCGCGCTGGAGCTGCTCCGGGCTGATGAGCTTCTCGGCCACCAGCCGGTCCCCGAGGCGCGACAGGCTCCCCTGCCGTCGCTCGATCGGTGAGGCGCCACCTCGCTTGCCGGGCACTGGGGTCGGCGCGACCTCGATGGACGCGGCGAGCGCCTCCATCTCATCGGTCGCAGGGGCGCGCCCGGGTGCGGCCTCCGGAGCCGGGGCCACGCTCGCGGACGGCCGACCCCCGACCGTGCCGGAGAGACGCGCCACGACCCGGGCCAGGTTCTCCCGATCCCCCAGCTTGGCGTAGATCTCCTTCAGGGTCTCGAGCGCGCCGGTGTCCGAGGGGTTGGCCTCCACGATCATCTCGCAGAGCCGGGCCGACTCGGCCAGGGACCGCTTCTCTTCCGAGGACAGCGAGGTCTTGTTGTCAGTCTGGGCCATGGTCGTCGATGTCCGTCAGCTAGACCGGACGCTCCCGTAGCGAGGACTGCACCTCGTCCTTGTGGAGCGGCGTGGACAGCACGCCGGTGCGCTGGGGACGGGTCCGGGTCTCGGCCAGGATGGCCCCGATCGCGGTGCCCGCCTCCTTGGCGAAGAGGCGCACCATGCCCACGGTGGTCCGGCTGTCGAAGATGGCGAGCAGGATCGCGTGCTCGTCCACCGCGGCCACGTGGATACTCTCCTTGACGCCCTGATGAAACAGCATCGTGAACTCGGTCTCGCCCAGCAAGCGCGCCATCGCGGCGGTCGAGCTGAAGGCGCCCGCCGCGAGAGCGGACAGCGACACCGTGTCGAGCGACCGGGATGCGCCGCCGCGGGCCAGGAGCTGCCCGCTCCGGTCGATCAGGAGGGCCTCCATCGCACCCGACTCGCCCAGGAAGTGCAGGAGAACGCCGTTGATCCGCTGCGCGTCCTCCTCGTGGATGGCCAGGTTGTCATTTAGACTCATTGAGTGCCCCCTGTTCTTGTCCGAATCCGGCGACGAGGACCATGCGAGAGACGGTGTTGAGCGTGTCGAACACGCCCTTGCCCTCGACCGCGACCGATTCGAAGTACGGGACCCGCCGGGTCTTCCGGTTCAGCATGTACTCGAGGTACTCCACCGGAGCCACGTTGGGCAGATCCCGCTTGTTGTACTGGATCACGTACGGGATCTCGTCCAGATTGTACCCGTACTCTTTGAGATTCTCTTCGAGGTTTCTGAAGCTCTCCACGTTCTCGGGCAGACGGTCCCACTGCGAGTCCGCGACGAAGACGATGCCGTCGACGCCCCGGAGCACGAGCTTCCGCGTCATGTTGTAGTAGATCTGGCCGGGCACCGTGTAGAGCTGGAACTTGGCCACGAAGTTCCGCACCGTCACCGCCGAGACCGGCAGGAAGTCGAAGAAGAGCGTCCGGTCGTCTCCCGTCGCGAGCGACACCATGTTGCCGCGGTTGACGTCCGGGAGCCCGCGGTAAATGTACTGGAGGTTGGCGGTCTTCCCGGCCACCCCGGTGCCGTAGTAGACGATCTTGAAGCTGATCTCTTTTTGCGCGTAGTTGATGATCGACATCGAGTCGCCTCAGGCCGACATCAGCGTCGCCGCCGCGCGCTCGACCTGGCGATAGGCCAGGCCGGGCCGGGTCACGGATCCACCCGCGACGATGACGATCGACCGCCCATGCCCGATTTCCTCGGGCTGGATGACGAGGAGCGTGTCGCCGGATCGCAGGATCGCGGTCCGGAACACGGCGCCGGACCCCGCCGCCTTGCGCATCACGGCGTGGAGGTCTTGCGCGAATGCTCCCACCGCGGGCACGTCATCTCCCGCCGGCAGGAAGAAATAGAGGACCGCTTCGCTTTCCGCGTCTCGCATGACCGAGGCGGTGACGTCCCCAAACGCGGTCAGGCTCCGGGTGAGCGCCTCGACCCGGCTCGGCACCGCCGCCGGAGCCAGGCTGGGACTGCCCGCCGACACGACGTCCGGAGCGGGCGTCACCGGACGCCGCACGCGGTCGTCCGCGGCGCGCCGACAGAGGATCTCGAGCAGCGCAAGCGTCCCCCCGCGGGGCGCCGCCGCCGCGAGCACGGGCCCGCGGTCGCCGGGGCCCCCGAGCGGAGTCAGCACGACGGCCGTCTCGGGCCCGCGCAGCGTGATCTGATCCACCGGCCACGGCGGACGGCGATCCGTGAACAGGGGCAGCGCGAGGCCCGCCACCGCGACCGCGGTCTCGTGCGCCACCGTGGGAGAGGCCATCGCGAAGACGGTGACGCCCTCGACCGCCTGCACACTCACGTCGAACGCGGCGATCGGCGCCAGCAGCGCGACGATGCGCCGCGCCTCCGCCGCCTCCGCGGGCGCCGGGACGAGAGTGGCGGGGGTCGGCGCGGACGGCGTCGGATCGGGCCAGGCCGGGGTGGGCCGGATCGGCGGCGCGGGCTTGGCCCAGGAGAACGCGGGCGAGGTCGGCGGCTCGTGGGCCGGCGGGATCGCCGGGCTCGGAGGGACCACGGGTGGCTCCGGCTCGTCGACCGCCACGGGCGGGTCGAGATCGAGAAGCCCGTCCACCTCGACCATCGGGACGACCGGGATCTCCTCGATCGGGTCCGGCCCCCGATCAATTGTCGGTTCCTCCGCCACCGGCAGCTCAGGCTCCGCGGGCGGCACGAGAGCGGGCGCCGGCTCGAGGACGGCCTCGCGCGGCTCCTCGGCGACCACGGCCTCGGGAACGGTCGCCATGGTCGGCGCGGTCTCCATCGCCGGCTCCGCCGCCGACGGCACCGGGGCCTCGGGCGCTGGATCCGACAGGAGCGGCTGGAAGGGCGCCGGGAAGTACTCGAGACCCCTGACGTCGGCCGCGGGACCGGGGGCCGCGAACAGATCCAGCGGGACCTGTCGGACGATCTCGTCGAGCGGCAGCCGAATGCCGTTCGGCAGGCGCTCCATCATCTGCGCATCGGACACGGCCAGCTCGGCGCGCGGGAACTGCGCCGCGACCACGTCCCAGCCGACCCGGATCAAGCCCTCCGCGAGCTGAGGCAGCACGATCGAGCGCGGGATCAGCAGCGCACCGGGCTCGCGCATCCGCCCGGCCACCTGATCCAGGGGCGCGTGAAACGCCTCCGCGGGAAGCTCCGCGGCGACGCGGCCGAACGAGATGCGCACGGTGGGCTCATCGGTCTCCGGAGCGGCGGGCGCGACCTGGATCGGCTCGCGCTCGCGCACCGGCTCGGCCATGACCGGCATCGGCGGCTCGATCGCGACCGGATCCGGATGCTCCATGGGCGCTTCCACCGGGACCGGCGGCTCCGCGGGGGCCGGCGCTTCCACGCGCGGCGTGGACCTGATCTCGCGCACCGGCTTGATCTCCGGCGCCGGCTCGGCCACCCTCGAAGGCCGGCCCACCGCCTCGGACTCCTCGACCGGATGGAACGGCACCGGGATCCGGTGGAGCCCGTGAATCTCGGCCTCCGGCCGGTCGGCGGCGAACAGCTCCTGCGGGAGCTGGCTGATCACCTCGTCGAGGGGAAGTCTCAGGCCGTCTCCCAGGTGTTCCGTGATCTGAGCCTTGCTCAGACCCACCAGGTGGGCCGGGAACTGATCGGCGATATCGCTCCAGGCCACGCGCGCGATCCCTTCCGCGAGCTGGGTGACCACGAGTTCTCCCGAGATCCGCAGGAAGCCGCGGTCGGCGAGGCTCGCGGCCACCTCGTCCTCCGGGGCGAGGAACGTGCCGGGAGGGAACTGGTCCATCACACGGTCGAGCGCGATCCGCAGGACGACTTCCGATCGGCCGGGCGGCCGGGCCGGTCGGGCTTCCCGCCGACGCTTCGCGAGCGCGAGACGGCGCCGACGGGGCTCCTCGTCCGGTTCCGGCTCGGGCGCGGGCGGCACCACCGGCATCACCGGAGCGGCCGTCACGACAGGCGCGGGAGCCGGCTCATCTCGGGAGAGCACGGCGTCGCTCAAGGTGCCGCTCCCCTCGAGCGCGGGGGCGGTCTGCACGCGCGGGGGCACCGCCATGCGGGCCCGAGGACTGGCCGCGGGGCGCGCCGCGCCCCGCTCGCGGGGAAGGCGGGCGGGCGCCCGGAGCACGTCACGGAGCGGGACCAGCAGCAGCATCACGCCGATGAGCTCCGGCAGGGGCGGCGGCAACATCCAGGGCAGCGCGCGCCCCGCGAGGGCCGGATCGAGCAGCGCGCTCAGCGGCTCCCGCGACATGCTGAGCAGGACGTGGAGACCGCTCAGGAGCGCGGTGCCGACGAGCCAGCGGATGATGGACGGGCGTCGAACCCAGAGCCAGACCAGCAGACCGTACGTCACCGGCGGGATGCCCGCGATGGCCCACTTCGGCAGCGGTACCTCGAACTGAAGCGGCACGAGGGTCAGGACGTAGACGAGACCGACATACGCGGCCAGCCCCAGCACGGCCATCAGCCACGACGAGAGCTGCCGGGCGCTGGACACGGAATGGTAGGACGTTCTCATGGAGGAAGGCCTCACACAGCCCGGACCAGGTCCGGGAGCGCTTTCTTCACGTGGTACCGCACCTTGCCGAGAACCGCCGGATCACCAAGCACCACCGCGAGCATGGCGCCCGCGCCGACGGCGTTCAGCAGCACGACACCCGCGTCGTATTCGAGGATCAGGCTCTGCAGACGCCCCTGGGTCAGGGCCCGGCCGACCCCGGCCGTCGACTCGACGAGGCAGGCGGCCAGCGCGCCCGCGAGCTCGGCCTCGGGAAGGAGCCCGCCCGCGACTTCCATCAGGGCTCCCTCGCGGTCGATCAGGGCGGTCAAGGACACACCGGCCAGCTCGGCAACCCCGGCGAGCAGCGTCTTGAGATCGGGACCCGGAGCGGGGGCCGGCGCGACGACCGCGACCCGCTCGGCCACCACCGGGGCCAGGCGCCCGGGCTGGGGAGCGGGCCGCGCCGGCGCCGCGGCCGGGGCCGGAGCCACGGCCACCGGGATCGGGGCCGGCGCCGCGGCGGGAGCGGGCGCGACAGCCGGAGCGGCCGCGGCGGCGCGACTCGCCACCGGCAGCAGGCTCTCGATGCGATGCAGGAGCTCATCGGCCGCGAACGGTTTCCGCATCACGTCGTCGGAACGGACCTTGGCGGCGCGCTCGAGCACGGTCCCGTTGACGATGCCGGAGATCAGCAAGACCGGCGTGTGGCCGAGCGTCGGATGCTTCTTGACGAAGTCGCAAATCTGATAGCCGTCCATGTCCGGCATGATCACGTCGCAGACGATGAGATCCGGCGTCTCGCGCGCGATCTGCTCCAGCGCCTCGCTTCCCGAGGCGGCCGACAGCACCTCGATCCGCTTCGACTCCAGCGCCCGCTGCACGACCTTGCGGACGCTCAGGCTGTCGTCTACCACCAGTACCTTGGGCATGATCTATCCGTCCCGCCGCGTTCCACGGGAGGCGGCGGCCTCCCGGCGACCGTCGGCTCCCTGGGTTCCCTCGTCGATTGCCTGCGCCACGCTCAGGAGCAGCTGCTCGACGCTGCGCGAGATGGTGCGCGGCCGTTCCGCGAGCGCCTCGCGCTCGGCGCGGTTGAAGCAGAAGCGCGCCTCACCCTCCCGCTGGGAGGCGCCCACCATCGCCGCGAAGGCGGGCTCTCCGGTCTTCCCGGAGAACTCGGCATGGATGACCCGTCCGGCGTCGAAGAGGATACTCCCCTCGCCCCCGGAGAGGGACAGCACGAGCTCGCCGGTCTTGACCCCGAGCGAGATGACCTGCGTGAGCTCGGTCAGGTCCATCACTCCGAGCGAGCCCTGGAAGCTGCTGCGCCCCGGCTCGGCCGCGCTCTTGGCGGCCGGCGCCGCGACGGCAGGCGGGGCGGGCGGGCGCGAGGGCATCTTCACCGGGCCCTTGGCCACCGCGGGCGGCTCCGGACGTCGCACGGGAGCGGCGGGAGGCTCGTCGCCGAGCAGCTCCTTGATGCGCGACATCACGGTGGCCAGGGTGAAGTCTCCGGTGATCGTCATGTCCACGCCGGCTTCGGTGGCGGCCAGCGCGATGGGCCGGTCACGCCCGGCCAGCAGCAGAAACGGCGTGTCCTTGGTCGCGGGATCGCGCCGCACCATCGTGAAGAGCTCGTAGCCGTCCATGTCCTGCACCTTGGCGTAGCTCACGATGAGGTCGGGCTGCTCCCACTCGAGCATGGTCAGCGCAAACGAGCCGCTCGTGGCGACCGCCGCCTCGTAACCGGCTTCCGCGAGGGCGTGGGCCAGCGCGACCCGGCTGTCCTGGTTGGCGTCCACCACGAGCACCTTGGCGTCGGACATCCCCTACTCCACCAGGCTCCCGGCGCGCGCGGAGCCGGCGCCTTCGAGCGCCCGCTCCCCCGCCGCCACCGATTCGACGGTCCGCACGAAGCTCCGCTCGTCCACCGGCTTCGTGATGTAGTGGCGCACACCCAGCCGCCGGGCCAGACCGACGTGCTTCTCGCCCGCCCGCGTGGTCATCACGACCACCGGCACCTCGCGGGTCGTCGGCCGCCGGCGCAGGTCCTCGATCAGGGCGTAGCCGTTGAGCCGCGGCATCTCGAGGTCGGTGACGACGACGTCCACGGTTTGCTCCACGAGCTGCTCGAGCGCGTCCTGGCCGTCGATCGCGGTGAGCACCCGGAACCCGGCCTTCTCCAGCATCTGACCCACGAACTTCCGGATGCTGATCGAATCGTCCACGAGCATGACGGAGGGCCGACGGTCCGCCGCGTCGAGCGACGAGTCCGCCGGCTCCCGGACGGGCGTCGCCGGCTTCCGCGACGCCGCCCCCCGCAGGAGGGTGGGATCGAGGAGCAGGATCACGCGGCCCTCACCCGAGATCGTGGCGCCCGAGAACGGCCCGACCCCGTCGACGAGCGGGCCCAGGCTCTTGATCACGATCTCCTCCTTGCCGAGGAGCTCGTCCACCACCACGCCGAAGGGCTTGCCGCCGCCCCGCATCATCACCACCGGCAGCCGGGTGGACGCCGGAGACGCCGCGAGGCCCAGCGCCTGATCGAGGCGGACGAGGTCGATGACCCGGTCGTCGAGCTGCACCGTCTCCCGCCCGCCCGCGGTCAGGATCTCGTGGGGCGCCACCGACCGCATCGCGCTCACCGCGGTGAGTGGGAAGGCCACCGTCTCCGGCCCGCACCGCGCCATCAGGGCGTCCGCGATCGCCATCGTGAGGGGCAGCTTCAGGACGAACCGCGTCATGCGGCCGGCCTCGGTCTCCACGTGGATCTCGCCGTTGAGCCGGCTGACATTGGTCCGCACCACGTCGAGACCGACTCCGCGGCCGGCGGTCTGGGTCACCGCGGACGCGGTGCTGAAGCCCGCCACGAAGATGAGATTCAGGACCTCGCCCTCGGGCATCGCGGCGGCCTCGGCCGCGGGCAGGAACCCGCGCTCCACCGCGTGCCGGCGCAGCATGTCGGTGTCGATGCCGCGGCCGTCGTCCTCCACCTGCACCAGGATGAAGCTGCCCTCCTGGGACGCGGACAGGGTCACGTGTCCGGAAGCGGACTTGCCCCGGCTCTCGCGATCCGGCGCGGACTCGATGCCGTGGGCGACCGCATTCTGGATCAGGTGCAGCAGCGGGTCGGCGATCTGCTCGATGATCCCGTTGTCCACTTCCGCCGACTCGCCGGACACCGCGAGGGTCACCGCCTTCCCGGTGGCCCGCGCCGCCTCCCGCACCTGCTGGGCCACCCGCGCGAAGAGCCGGCCGATGGGCACCATGCGCGCGCGCGTGATCTCCTTGCGGAGGGCCGCGGTCAGACGCTGGATCTGGACGGTGTCCTCCCGGATGTTGCCCAGAAGGATCGCGTGCTGGCTCTGCACCTCGGCCACGTCGGCGGACATCTCGGTCACGCTGCGGGCCAGGATG
>CAMLFJ010000112.1 GCA_946479205.1 uncultured bacterium
AGGGCCATCCCTACGGGCGCCCCGTGCTGGGTGCCGCGGAAGACCTGCGGGGCGCCACCCAGGCGACACTACGCGGCTTCTACAAGCGCCACTACGTACCGGACAACATGGCGCTGGTCGTGGTCGGTCCCGTCAAGCCGGCGGAGGTCCGCGCGGCCGCGGTGGCCGCCTTCGGCGCGATCCCCCGGGCCGGCTACACCCGACAGGCGCTGCCGGCGCCGGTGCCGCTCGACGGTGTGCGCGCGCGGTCCGTGGAGCGCTCGGAGCGACAGACGCAGCTCGGCCTCGCGTGGCTGGCGCCGCCGCTCGGTCATCCCGACATGGCGGCGGTGGACGTGCTGAGCCACATCCTGGGCGGCTCCCGCAGCTCGCGGCTCAACCAGGCGCTGCGCGAGAGGGCGCGGCTGGTCTCCGGGATCAGCGGCTGGTACGGCGCGCTCCAGGGCGCGGGCGCGGTCGGCGTCACCGCGCAGCTCGAGGGTGCGGACCGGGCGGCGGTGGAGCGCGGCATCCTGGCCGAGATCCGGCGCATCCAGACCGACGGCGTGACGCCGGAGGAGCTGGCCCGCTCGATCACCGCCTCCGAGGCCCAGCGCGAGTTCTCGCGCGAGACCGTGGAGGGCCTGGCCCTGGCGTACGGCCGCGCCGAGACCACCTGGAGCCTGGAGGCCGAGCGCGCCTACCTGGATCGCGTGCGCGCGGTGACGGGCGCGCAGGTGCAGGAGGCGGCGCGCCGCTACCTCGGCGACTCCTACGCGCGGCTGGCCTTCGTGCCGCGCGGGCGCGCCCAGTGAGCCGGCGCCGCGCGGCCGCGCTCACGGTGGCGGTGACCCTCGGCTGGGCCGGGGCGGGGACCGCGGCGGCCCAGCCGGCCCGCCAGCAGCTCCCCAACGGCCTGACCGTCCTGGTGCGGGAGAACACGGCGACCGCGGTCACCGCGGCCTCGCTGATCGTGCGCATGGGCTCTCGCGGGGAGACCGAGGACGACGCGGGCATCAGCCATCTCCTCCAGCAGGTGCTGCTGAAGGGGACCGAGAAGCGCTCGGCGCTGGAGATCGCCGAGACCGCGGAGGATCTGGGCGGCGGCATCGGCGCCTCCGCCGACCTGGACTACTCCGAGATCCGGGCCACCGCGCTCGCGCGAAACTGGCGCACGATGCTCGAGCTGATCGCCGACGTGGCGCTCCGGCCCACGCTGCCCGCCGCCGAGATCGACGGCGAGCGCCGCGCCACGCTGACCGCGCTCCGCAGCCGTCAGGACCAGCCGTTCTCCCTGGCGCTCGACACGCTCATGAGCCGCGTCTACGGCGATCACCCGTACGGTCGACCGGTCCTGGGCCGGCCCGCCGCGCTGGAGCGCATCGACCGCGCCCGCCTGGTCGCGCATCACCAGCGGTTCTACCGGGCCCCGCGCATGATCCTGGCGGTGAGCGGCGACGTGGACACGCGCCTCGTGATGGCGGAGGTGGCGCGCCTGTTCGCCCGTGCGCCTACCGGCCCCGCGGACCCCGAGCCCACGCTGCCCGCCGCCGCGGCCCGGGCGGACCGCACCGTGATCGTGAAGGCGTCGGCGCAGGCCCAGGTCCTCGCCGGCTTCCTCGCTCCGCCCACATCGCACGCCGATTACGCGGCGGTCAAGGTGCTGGCCACCGCGCTGGGCGGCGGCATGGCCGGCCGGCTCTTCACCGAGGTGCGCGACAAGCAGGGCCTGGCCTACTCGACGGGCGGCGCCTACCCGTCGCGGGAAGGCCCGGGCGTGCTCTTCACCCAGCTCGGCACCGCGCCGGCCAACCAGGCCCGGGCGGAGGCCGCGATGCTGGGGGAGATCGAGCGCATCCGCGGCGAGCCGGTGAGCCCGGGAGAGCTGGCGCGCGCCAAGGGCTATCTCCTCGGGAACTTCGCGCTGGACCGGCGCACCAACGCGCGCCTGTCCTGGTACGACGGCTTCTTCGAGTCGCTCGGGGTCGGGCCCGGATTCGCCGAGCGCTACGTGCGCGCGGTGGAGGCGGTGACCGCGGATGACGTGCAGCGGGTCGCGCGAACGTATCTGAGCGCGCCCACCGTGGTCACGCTCGGGCCCGCGGCGCAGTAGCCGGCCGTGTTCCCCCTCAAGGACGACAACCCTTCCCAGAGCACCCCGATCATCACGATCGGCCTGATCCTGGCCAACGCGCTGGTCTTCCTCTATCAGTTCTCGCTGGAGGTGGGCGGCGGGCAGGGGGCGCAGGCCGGGCAGGCCTTCATCGAGGAGTTCGGCCTGGTGCCCTGCCGGCTGACCGGCGCCTGCCGTGTGGCGATGGACCTGCCGTCTCCGATCCTGACGATCTTCAGCTCGATGTTCATGCACGGGGGCCTCTTCCACATCGCGGGCAACATGCTCTACCTGTGGATCTTCGGGAACAACGTCGAGGACGTCCTGGGCCACGGCCGCTACCTGGTCTTCTACCTCGCCTCCGGCGTGGCGGCCGCGCTGGCCCAGACCGCCATCGGTCCATCCTCGGCGGTGCCCATGGTGGGCGCGAGCGGCGCGGTGTCGGGGGTGCTCGGCGCCTACCTGGTGCTGTTCCCGCACGCCCACGTGACCACGCTGATCATCCTGGGCTTCTTCTTCCGCCTCGTGAAGATCCCCGCGGTGATCGTACTGGGCTTCTGGATCGTGTTGCAGGTGCTCAACGGGCTCGGGAGCTTCGGGGCGAGCGGCGGGGTGGCCTTCTTTGCCCATATCGGAGGCTTCCTGGCCGGCATGGGGCTCCTGTTCGTGATGAGACCCCGGGCCGGCGCCCGCGCCGGCTGAATTCGTTCCCGGAGGGGGTTCGGCTATATAATTGTGACCGTTGTGATTTCTGGCACGGTCTCTGGGGCTTAGGAGCCCGCATGAACGCGGTCGAGCCGTTCCCTCACCAGCAGCGGTCCACCGTCGTTCTCTGCGATCGTCCGCCCTGCCATCTGCTGGCCGAAGGCGCGGGCGGCACAAGAAAGGAGCCGGCGTGAAGAGGTCCCCAAAGAAGCGTGGCCTGTCGAAACCCGCCCCGCCACGGAAGCCAGCACCCCCGGTCCGCGGAAAGACGGCGGCCGTGCCCGAACGAGCCCCGGTCGAGACTCGCGCAAAAACAAAAATCCGTCTCGACGTCGCGCTGGTGGAGCGCAAGCTCCTCGAATCGCGCGAGAAGGCGGCGCGCGTGATCCTGGCCGGGGACGTGATGGTGGACGGGCAACGGGTGGACAAGGCGGGCGCGCTCGTCGCGCCCAGCGCGCGCATCGAGCTGGCCGCGCGCCCGCGCTTCGTGAGCCGGGGCGGCGACAAGCTGGCGCACGCGCTCGCCACGTTCGCGATCGAGCCCAGGGGACGCGTGGCCATCGACGTGGGCGCGTCCACCGGCGGGTTCACCCACTGCCTGCTGGAGCAGGGCGCGGTGAAGGTCTACGCGGTGGACGTGGGGCAGGGCCAGCTCGACGCGAAGCTGCGCGCCGACGGGCGCGTGGTGGTGATGGAGAAGACGAACGCGCGCAACCTGCCGATCGATTCCTTCCCCGAGTCGCCCGATCTGGCCACCGTGGATATTTCATTTATCTCGCTCGAGAAGGTGCTCCCGTCCGTGTTCAACGTGCTCACCTCGAAGGGGGAGGCGGTGGTGCTGGTGAAGCCCCAGTTCGAGGTCGGCAAGGGGCAGGTGGGCAAAGGCGGGGTGGTGCGGGACAGCTCCCACCACCGGGCGGTGGTCGCCCGGGTGGCGCGCTTCGCGGTGCTGCACGGCTGGCACGTGCGCGGCGTCACCGCGTCGCCGCTCAAGGGCCCCAAGGGCAACCGCGAGTTCTTCCTTCTTCTCACCAAGACCGGCCGCACCCTCACCGAGCTGGACGCGCTGATCGCCCAGACCACCGCGGAGGAGGTGCCGGTGCCGTGAAGCGGCTGGGTATCGTCGCCAAGACCGACCGGGAGGAAGCCCGCACCGTGGTGCCGCAGCTGCTCGAGTGGTGCGCGGCCCGCGGGATCCAGCCGGTGCTCGAGAAGGAGACGGCGGCGCTCTGCCCCGAGGCGACGGTGCCGATGGCGGGGCGGCCGGAGCTGCCGGCCCAGTCCGATCTCCTGCTCGTCCTGGGCGGCGACGGCACCCTGCTCAGCATGGCGCGCCTGGTCGGCGATCTCGGCGTGCCGATCCTGGGCGTCAACCTCGGCGGCCTCGGCTTCCTGACCGCGCTGACCCTGGACGAGCTGTTTCCGGCCCTGGAGTCCTACCTGCGCGGGGAGCTGGTCATCGAGGAGCGCATGCTGCTCGAGGCCCGGGTGTTCCGGCAGGGCGAACGGCTCGGTGAGTACGCCGCGCTCAACGACGTGGTGATCACCAAGTCGGCGATGAGCCGCATCATCCGGCTCGAGGTGGCGGTGGACGGGGTGTTCGCCACCGGCTACCGGGCGGACGGGCTCATCCTCTCCACTCCGACCGGCTCGACCGCCTACTGCCTCTCGGCGGGCGGCCCCATCGTGTTCCCGACCATGGACGCGGTGGTGCTCACCCCGATCTGCTCGCACACCCTCACCAACCGCCCGATCGTGCTGCCGGCCACCCAGCGCATCTCGATCGCCCTGCTCACCGATCAGGACGTCATGCTGACCCTGGACGGCCAGGTGGGCTTCGCCCTCAAGGCGCACGACGTCGTCGAGGTGCGCCGGGCCACCGCCCGGACCCGGCTCCTCCGCGTGCCCCAGAAGAACTTCTTCTCGGTGCTCCGCACGAAGCTCAAGTGGGGCGAGCGATAAGATACAGTTGAGCGCCGCGCGGCGGAGGCCGTAGCATGGCCGGAGCGATGCTGCGCGAGCTGTCGATTCGCAACCTGGCGGTGGTGGAAGAGGCGGTGGTGCCGTTCGCCGCCGGTCTCAACGTGCTCACCGGCGAGACCGGCGCCGGCAAGTCCATCGTGGTGGACGCCCTCCTGCTCCTCACCGGCGCCCGCGCCCAGCTCGACTGGATCCGCACCGGAGCCGACACCGCGGTGGTGGCCGCGGTGTTCGACATCGATCCCGCCGGCCCGGTGGCCGCGCTGCTCGACGAGGCCGGGCACCGGCCGGGCGACGGCG
This sequence comes from uncultured bacterium, assembly GCA_946479205.1. The sequence continues at coordinate 5,078 of CAMLFJ010000112.1, forward strand.
AGCTCGTCATCAAGCGCGAGCTCGCGCGCACCGGCCGGCACCGCGCCTTCGTCAACGACGCGCCCGCCACCGTGGGCCTGCTCGAGCGGCTGGGCGAGCTCCTGGTGGAGCTCCACGGCCAGCACGAGCACCAGCGCCTGCTGGAGCCGGCGCGGCAGCTCCTCCTCCTGGACCGCTTCGCGGGAGCGGACGAGCGCCGCGAGCGACTGGGCGCGCTGGTGCGCCAGTGGGACGAGGCGCGAGGCACGCTCCTGCGCTTGCAAGAAGAAATGCGCGAGGGAGCCCGCCAGGAAGATCTCTACCGCTTCCAGCTCTCCGAGATCGACGGCCTCCAGCTCAGGGACGGCGAGGAGGACGAGCTCCGGGCCGAGCGCGGGCGGCTGCAGCACGCCGAGCGGATCGCGGCCGGGCTGCAGGAAGCGCTCGGCCTGCTCTACGAGGACCCGCAGTCGGCGGCGAGCCGGCTCGCGCGCGCGGCCGCGCTGCTGCGCGACGTCTCACGCCACGAGCCGGAGGCCGCCGCGCCCATCGAGGCGATCGAGGGCGCGCAGGCCTACGTGGAGGACGTGGTCGGCCGGGCCCGCGCGCTCCGCGACCGCGCGGTCTTCGATCCCGAGCGGCTCGAGCAGATCGACACCCGGCTCGACGCCATCGTGAAGCTCAAGCGCAAGTACGGCGACTCGGTGGCCGCGATCCTCGCCCACCGGCACGAGGTCGCGGCGGCCCTCGACCGGATCACGCGCCACGACGCGATCGCGGAGGAGATGGAGCGCGCGGTGGCCGAGGCAGCGTCGGCGGCGGGCGCCGAGGCGGCCGCGCTGTCCGACGCCCGCACCCGCGGCGCGGAGAAGCTCGAGCGCCTCATCCAGAAGGAGATCCGCGGGCTCGGGATGGAGCACGGACGCTTCCGCGTGGCCCTGCGGCGGGAGCCGGCGGCCCCGGGCGAGCTCGGATCGGCCGAGGGGGGCTGGCGGGTGGGGCCGCGGGGCGCCGAGACCGCCGAGCTGCTGCTCTCGGCCAACCCGGGCGAGGATCTGCGGTCGCTGGCCAAGGTGGTCTCGGGAGGCGAGCTCTCGCGCGTGATGCTGGCCGCCAAGACGGTCCTGGCCGCCGCGGACGACGTGCCGGTGCTGGTCTTCGACGAGGTGGACGCGGGCATCGGCGGCCGCGTGGCCGACGTGGTGGGCCAGAAGCTCCGGGCCTCCGCGGAGGGGCGCCAGGTCCTCTGCGTGACGCACCTGGCCCCGATCGCCGCCTACGCGGGGCATCACCTGCTGGTCGAGAAGCGGGTGACCCGCGGCGCCACGCGCACCTCGGTGACCCCGCTCCGGGAGGCCGCCCGCGTTGACGAGGTCGCGCGCATGCTGGGCGGCGAGCGGGTGACCGACACCTCGCGCCGTCACGCCCGGGAGCTCCTGCGAGGCTCGGCGGGTGGTGTAAGATGAGGCCCGGACATGCTTAACGCCATTTTCCGCTCGATCTTCGGCACCAAGCACGAGCGCGACGTCAAGCGCATGCGCCCGGTCGTGGCCGAGATCGCCGCGCTCGAGCCGGGCCTGCAGGCGCTGTCCGACGAGGCCCTGCGCAACCGCACCATCGAGCTGCGCCAGCGGCTGACCGACGGGGCCGAGCTCGACGATCTGCTCCCGGAAGCGTTCGCCGCGGTCCGCGAGGCGGCGCGGCGGACCGTGCACATGCGTCACTTCGACGTCCAGATGATGGGCGGCATGGTGCTGCACTCCGGCAAGATCGCCGAGATGGCGACCGGCGAGGGCAAGACCCTCGTGGCCACGCTGCCCGCGTATCTCAATGCGCTGCCCGGGCTGGGCACCCACGTGGTCACGGTCAACGACTACCTGGCCCGCCGCGACGCGCAGTGGATGGGCCCGATCTACCACGCCCTCGGTCTCACGGTCGGGGTGATCCAGCACGAGATGCAGTACCTCTACGATCCGGCCTTCGCCTCCTCCGACATCCGCCTGGCCGCCCTGCGCCCGGTGAGCCGGAAGGAGGCCTACGCGGCCGACATCACCTACGGCACCAACAACGAGTTCGGCTTCGACTATCTCCGCGACAACATGCAGTTCAGCCTCGACGACATCGTCCAGCGCCAGCATCACTACGCGATCGTGGACGAGGTGGACTCGATCCTGATCGACGAGGCGCGGACCCCGCTCATCATCTCGGGGCGTGACCGCAACGCGGAGAGCCGGGCGCCGCTGTACGAGAAGGTGAACCGGGTGATCCCGCGGCTCAAGCGAGCCGCCACCATCGTGGAGGGCAAGCTCTCGGAGATCGAGGAGTCGGCCGAGGGCGACTTCATCGTGGACGAGAAGGCCCGCACCGTCTCGCTCACCGACCAGGGCGGGGCCTACTGCGAGCGGCTGCTCGGCATCGAGAACCTGTCGGACCCCGCCAACATCGAGACCGCCCACCACATCCACCAGGCGCTGAAGGCCCACCACATCTTCCACAAGGACGTGGACTACGTGGTCAAGGACCTGGAGACGGTGGACGACCAGGGGCGGATGGTGCTGCAGGCGCAGGTGGTGATCGTGGACGAGTTCACCGGCCGCATGATGCCGGGCCGCCGCTGGTCCGACGGCCTGCACGAGGCGGTGGAGGCCAAGGAAGGCCTCAAGATCGCGCGGGAGAACCAGACCCTCGCCACCATCACGCTCCAGAACTACTTCCGCATGTACGACAAGCTCTCGGGCATGACCGGGACCGCCGCCACCGAGTCGGAGGAGTTCGCCAAGATCTACGAGCTCGACGTCACGGTGATCCCGACCAACCGCACGCTGGGCCGGATCAACTTCCCGGACGTGGTCTACAAGACCGAGCGCGAGAAGTTCGACGCGGTGGCCGCCGAGATCGCGGAGCGCCACGCCAAGGGGCAGCCGGTGCTGGTGGGCACCGTGTCGATCGAGAAGTCGGAGCGGCTCTCGAAGCTGCTCAAGAAGCACGGGATCCAGCACCAGGTGCTCAACGCCAAGTACCACGAGCGCGAGGCCGAGATCGTGGCGCAGGCCGGTCGCGAGAAGACGGTTACCATCGCCACCAACATGGCGGGGCGCGGCACCGACATCCTGCTGGGCGGCAACCCGGACTTCCTGGCCAAGGCCCTGCTGAGCAAGAAGGGGCTCGACCCGGCCACCGCGCCCGCGGAGGCGCGCGAGGCGTCGTGGCTCGAGGCCAAGAAGGCCACCGATCCGGAGCACGAGCGGGTGGTGCAGCTCGGCGGTCTGCACATCATCGGCACCGAGCGCCACGAGTCGCGGCGGGTGGACAACCAGCTCCGCGGCCGCTCCGGCCGCCAGGGCGACCCGGGCTCCTCGCGCTTCTACCTCTCGCTCGAGGACGATCTCCTGC
>CAMLFJ010000113.1 GCA_946479205.1 uncultured bacterium
CCTGCACCTGCGCCCGCTCGGCCAGCCCCGCGGCCACGATGTTCTTGGCCACGTGCCGCGCCATGTAGCAGGCCGAGCGGTCCACCTTCGTCGGGTCCTTGCCCGAGAAGGCGCCGCCGCCGTGGGGGCAGGAACCGCCGTACGTGTCCACGATGATCTTGCGGCCGGTCAGGCCGGTGTCGCCCATGGGGCCCCCGGTGACGAAACGGCCGGTCGGATTGATGTGATAGGTGATCCGCTTCGGGTCGATCAGGTGCTTGGGGATGGTCGGCAGCACGACGTGCTCGATCATCTCCTCGCGGATCCTCGACAGCTCGGCGTCCGGGCCGTGCTGCGTGGAGATGACCACCGTCTCCACCCCGACCGGCTTGCCGTCCACGTAGCGGACCGAGACCTGGCTCTTGCCGTCCGGCCGGAGGTAGCCAATCTGGCCGCTCTTGCGGACCTGGGTCAGCCGCTGGCAGAGCTTGTGGGCCAGCATGATGGGCAGCGGCATCAGCTCCTCGGTCTCGGTGCAGGCGTAACCGAACATGAGGCCCTGGTCGCCCGCGCCGAGCTTGTCCACGCCCATCGCGATGTCGCCCGACTGCTCGTCGATCGCGGTGATGACCCCGCACGTTTCGTAGTCGAAGCCGTACTTGGCGCGCGTGTAGCCGACCTCCCGGATGGTCTCGCGGGCCACCTTCGGGATGTCCACGTAGCACGAGGTGGTGATCTCGCCCGCCACCACCACGAGACCGGTGGTCAGGAGCGTCTCGCAGGCCACCCGCCCGGTCGGATCCTGGGTGAGGATCGCGTCCAGGACCGCGTCCGAGACCTGATCGGCGATCTTGTCCGGATGCCCTTCGGTCACCGACTCCGACGTGAACAGGTACTCCTCACGCGCCATCCGTCCTGCCTCCTCGTGCTCCCGACTCGATCGACCGCGGGTACGTGACACTATCACGCCCGGCGGGCGCCTCTCAAGGGGTATCGCGGGTTTCCGCCGATCCGGCGGTGGTTTCCCCGATGGCGACGCGCAGCGACGTCTCCCACGTCTGCCCGGGCTGAAGCCTCAGCGGCCACACGAAGAGCAGCGCGGATCCCTGGTAGATCCGCTCGAAGCCGGTCTCGGACAGCGAGACCGTTTCGACCGGCGCCCACGCGACGTCGGCGGGATTCGCCCACCGGAGGGCCAGCTCGCAGCCGAGCCACTCGTCCACCATCGCGAGGCCGTGCACCGCGGGGACGCGGCCGCGGCTGCCGAGCGACGGACGGCCGGCCACCCGATAGTAGCGGCCGGGCGCGTCGCCCGCGCTGAGCGTGAGATTCCACTGCACCGCCCACCGCGCCACCAGCGCCTCCTCCCCCTCCCAGCGCACGCGATAGGTCACGGTCACCGCGGGATCGTCCGCCATGGCCACCACCGACTTCTGCACCGCCATCGGCAGGCCGTCGGGGCGCTGCAGCGAGCACAGCAGCGCCACCTCGCGCGGCGAGGTCTTCACCTCGTGATCGAGCGGCCGCTCGCCCACCACCAGCCGCGCCGCGTCCCACGGATCGAGCGGATCGAGCTCGCCCTGCGGCGGGAACAGCCCGTCGAGCAGGGACGCGCGGCGGAAGCGATCGTAACGGAGCAGCGCGGTCAGCCCCGCTTCCTTCACCGCGGGGGCCGAGTGGATCGTCCTCACTTCCCCCTCCCCGGGGTCCGACGACCGCTCCGCGACCTGCCGGTGATAGGGCTCGGGGCGCCGCGTGAGCACGTCGGCCGCGTCGATCTCCCCGCCGAGCCACAGGAGCTCGGTGAGCGAGCCGCCGCGGGCCGGCCGCAGGGTCAGGCCGAGCCACCGGGTGCGCACCACCACCTCGGCCACCCCGTCGCCGTCGACGTCGGCGCGCACGCAGTCGAGTCCCAGCGGCTTGCCCGGCCCCTCGAGACGCCGCTCGCTGCCGATCAGCGCCGACTTGACCGCGCGGCGGAGGTGCGGGAGGTAGCAGCCGCCGAACACCCCGTGCCAGTAGGCGTCGTTGGCCTGCCCCTGCCAGAGCCGCTCGCGGGCCGCGAGCAATCGCGGATCGCGCGGGCGCGCGGTGAGGCCCTCGTGCACCCGGCGCGAGAGGCGGATCATCTTCCAGTACGCGTCGCCGATCTCCGGGTACTTGATCAGGAAGTTCCGGAAGAAGCCGCCGCGCAGGAGCCGCGAGAGCCGCTCGCCGTCGGGCAGCGCGGCCAGGCGCGCGCGCGCGTCGTGCAGCTCCGCGGCGGCGGCGGGCGGCAGGGCCCACTCGCCCATCTCGGTGTAGGCGGCGGTCGGCAGGTAGACGCGCCCGGCCGGGGCCTCGGTGTCCAGGAAGCGGGAGAAGGTGGAGACGCGCAGCCACGGGGTGGCGCGCAGGGTGTCGAGGAAGCGGGCGAGCCAGCGCTCGCCGTACACCAGCCGGTCGGTGCCCGGCCAGACTCCGAACTTCTCGCCGTCGTCCACCATCGTCACCGCGCCCGCGCCGCGGCGCGTTTCCAGATAGCGCACGCTCTCCCCCGGGTCCGCGAAGGGCACGAGGTAGCGCAGCCGCTGGTTGATCGGGAACACCGCGACCGAGGCCCCCTGCTCCTCGGTGAGGTAGTAGCCGCCCAGCGTCTCCGGGTCGAGACCGGCCAGCGCGAAGTGCGAATCGTCGACCAGGACGAACTCCACGCCGGCCTCGCGCAGGATGCGCGGGAGCTGGGGCTCCCAGATGCGCTCGGCCAGCCACATGCCCCGCGCGGTCACCCCGAAGCTCGTCTTGATGAACTGGGTCATCGCCTGGATCTGCCCGAGCTTGTCCCAGTCCGGCAGGAGGGCCAGGATCGGCTCGTAGAAGCCGCCGGTCAGGAGCTCCACCTGCCCGTCCGCGGCGAGCCGCCCCAGCAGATCGAAGGTCGGCCGCGCGCGCTCCTTCAGGGTGGCGAGCAGGCCCCCGGAGCAGTGGACGGTCAGGGACAGGCCGGAACCGGTCTCCGCGATGGCCCGCAGGAACGGATGGTAGGCGCGGAGAACCGCGTCGTCGACGACCTCGTCGAAGTTGCCGACGGGCTGGTGATTGTGGATGCCGAAGAGGAAGTGGAGGGGGGCGTCACTCACGATCCAGGTCCCGGTGCCTGACGATCGGACTCAGGCCGAGACCGGTCAGGAACGAGCGGAGGGCTTCCACGATCATCACCGACCGATGCCGCCCGCCCGTGCAGCCCACCGCGACCGTGAGGTAGGCCTTCCCTTCGCGCTCGTAGAGCGGCAGGAGGAACTTGAGCAGCCCCTCGAGCCGGGAGAGCAGCTCGCGGCTCTCCGCGAACGACATCACGAACTCCTCGACCGCGGGGTCGCGCCCGTCCAGCGGGCGGAGCTTCTCGACGAAGTGCGGGTTGGGAAGGAACCGGACGTCGAAGACGAGATCGGCGTCGTAGGGGACCCCGTGCTTGAAGCCGAAGGACTCCAGCGCGACCGTGAGCCCGCCCCGGGCGGTCTGGGGGCCGTAGGACTGCACCATCTGGTCCTTGAGCTGGTGCACGGTCAGGGCGGAGGTGTCGATGATCCGGTCGGCGATCTCCCGGAGATGGGCCAGGGCCTTCCGCTCGGCCCGGATGCCGTCGAGCACGTTGCCCTCGCCGGCGAGGGGGTGCCGGCGCCGCGTCTCGTGGTAGCGGCGCACCAGCGACTCGTCCGAGGCCTCCAGGAAGAGCACGTCCACCCGATGGCCCCGCGTGCGCAGCTCCTCCAGGGTGCCCACCATGTTGGCGAGGTACTCGCCCTCCCGCACGTCCACCCCGAGCGCGATCGCGGGGATGCCGCGGCTCGACTGGGCGCAGAGCTCCGCGAAGGTGGGAATCAGGGTGGTGGGCAGGTTGTCCACGCAGAAGTAGTTCAGGTCCTCGAGGCACTTGATCGCGTAGCTCTTCCCCGCCCCGGAGAGCCCGGTGATGATGACGAAGCGGATCGCCTCGGCGGCGGCGCCCATCACGATGGCCCCGCGGCGGGGCGACGGGGGCGGCGCGCCTTCGTCTCGCGCACCTGGCGGCGCAGCGCGTGGACCGCGCGGTCGACGGCCAGCTCCAGGTCGGGGGCGGTCTCCCGGCTGCGGAAGGCCCGGCGGCGCGCGAGCAGGGTCAGGGCCGCGGTGCGGCGGTGCTTCTCCTTCGTGAGGACCGCCCGCGTCTCCACGAGCGCGGGCACCATCGGCGCGAGCCTGGAGAGCTTGCGGGTGATCTCGTCCTTGTAGGTTCGGGAGACGGTCATCCCGCGGGTGCTGATGATCACCTGCATGGACCGAAACCTAAGCGCTTCTTCGACGAGAGCCGCCGCTGATGCGAGGGCATGATGCCGAGCTCCTCGCGATACTTGGCCACGGTGCGACGCGCGATGGTGAGGCCCTGCCCCTGGAGCGACTGGGCGATCTCCTGGTCGGAGAGGGGCTTGCCGCCGTCCTCGCCCGCCACCATGTCGCGGATGGTCTTCTTGACCGACACCGAGGAGACCATCGAGCCGTTCTCGGAGGCGATGCCGCTGTGGAAGAAGAACTTGAGCTCGAAGAGGCCCTGCGGGGTCTGCACGTACTTGTTGGTGGTCACCCGGCTGATGGTGGACTCGTGCATGCTGATGTCGTCGCCCACGTCGCGCAGGGCGAGGGGCCGCAGGTGGGTCAGGCCCTTGTCGAGGAAGTCGCGCTGGAAGTTCACCAGGCTCTGGGCGACCTTCCGGAGGGTCCGCTGCCGCTGCTCCACGCTCTTGATCAGCCAGACCGCCGAGCGCAGCTTCTGCTCGACATACTGCTTGGCCTCGTCCCCCGAGCGCCGCAGCAGCGAGCGGTAGAGCGAGTTGACCCGCAGGCGCGGGATGCCTTCCTCGTTGAGGATGACCACGTAGTCGTCGCCCACCTTCTGGATGGTGACGTCCGGCACCACGTAGCGGGAGTCGTTGACCGAGAAGCGCCGCCCCGGCTTGGGCTCGAGGCTCTGGATCTCCTCGATCGACTCCATCACCCGCTCGAGCGGCAGCTTCAGGGCGCGCGCGATCTCCGGGTAGCGCCGCCGTTCCAGGTCCTCGAAGTGGCGCTCCACGATCTCCACCGAGACCGGGTCGGGCTCCGCGTCCGCGGTGAGCTGGAGCAGCAGGCACTCCTGCACGCTCCGCGCCGCCACCCCCGGCGGGTCGAAGGCGTGGATGAGCTTCAACGCGGCCTCCACCGCCTCGGGGCTGGCCCCCATGCCCGACGCGATCTCGCCCACGTCCGCCCGCAGGTAGCCATCCTCGTCCAGGTTGCCGATGATGGCCTCGCCGATACGGAGGACGTCCTTGTCGTCGGTGCCGAGCCGGAGCTGCTCCATCAGGTGCTCGCCGAGCGACGTGTCGCTGCGGCCGAGGTTCTCGAAGGGCAGCTCGTCCCGCTCCTCCATCGACACCGGAGTCCGCTCGTCGCCGTGGTCGTCGAAGACCGCGGACGAGAGATCGAAGGGCAGGTCGTCGGCCTTCTCGCTGTCGACCGAGGACGTCTCCTTCGAGGGCGTGTCGAGCGCCGCGGTGCTCTCCGCGGTCGGCGCGGCCTCCGGGGTGGAGGTGGAAGCGGAGGCGTCCGGGTTCTCCGGGTTCTCCGCGTTCTCGACCGGCATCTCCTCGAGGAGCGGATTCTCCTCGAGCTCCTTGCGCACCACCTGCTCCAGCTCGAGGGTGGAGAGCTGGAGGAGCTGGATCGCCTGCTGCAGCAGTGGGGTCATGACGACCCGCTGGCTCATCCGCTGGACGAGTTTCATAGCGAGAACTTCTCGCCCAGGTAGATCTCCCGGGCCTTCGAGTTGTTGGCCAGCTCGGTCGCGGTGCCGGAGGCGAGGATCCGGCCGTCGTAGAGGATGTAGGCGCGGTCGGTGATGGCGAGCGTCTCCCGGACGTTGTGGTCGGTGATCAGCACCCCGATGCCGCGCTCCTTCAGCCGGGCCACGATCTCCTGGATGTCGCCGATCGCGATCGGATCGATGCCGGTGAACGGCTCGTCGAGGAGCAGGTAGCGGGGGCTGGTCACGAGCGCCCGCGTGATCTCGAGCCGCCGCCGCTCGCCCCCGGACAGGGTGTAGGCCTTGTGCTGGGCGAGGCGGGTCAGGTCGAGCTCGGCGAGCAGCTCCGCGAGCCGCGTCATCCGCTCCTGGTGCGAGAGGTCGAGGGTCTCCAGGATCGCGAGCAGGTTCTCCTCGACGGTGAGCTTGCGGAACACCGAGGACTCCTGCGGCAGATAGCCCATGCCGAGCCGGCAGCGCTTGTACATCGGCAGCTCGGTGACGTCCTGGCCCTCGAGGAAGATGCGCCCGCCGTCGGGCCGCAGGAGGCCCACGATCATGTAGAAGGACGTGGTCTTGCCCGCCCCGTTGGGCCCGAGCAGCCCGACCACCTCGCCCGGGTGGATGTCGAGGCTCACGCGGTTGACCACCACGCGGCTGCGAAACCGCTTGCGCAACGCCTGGGCGATCAGACCTTCCACGAGGACCTCATGAGCACTGGCCGGCCGGGACCTTCGGGCGGGCCGCCTCGTCCTGGTTCTTGGGGAAGAAGACCCCCTTCACGCGGCCGCCCTCCACCACGCTGCGGTCCTCCGCGAGGAAGATCGTGATCTTCTCGCCGGTCACCACGTTGTCGTCGCGCCACACCCGCGCGTCGCCGATGAGGACGACGCGCTGCTCGTCGTCGTAGTACTCGGCGCGCTTCGCGGTGCCGGTGCGGCAGTCCTTGGTGATGATCCGCACGTTGCCGGTCGAGACAGTGCGCACGATGCGGTTGCCCTTGTCGTCGAGGTAGACCTCCATGCGGTCCGCGTACTGCGTCGAGCCGTTCTGGCTGGCCACCACGTTGCCGGTGAAGACGGCGAGCCCTTCCTTCTGCAGGTTCTCGAGCTGGTCCGCGTTCACCGTGACCGGGGCGTTGCGTCCCTCCGGGCCCGCGCCCGGGGCGGTGGCCGACGGGGCGGCCGCGGCCGGCCGCTCGGGCCGGGACCGGGCGGGCGCCGGCTGGGCCCACGCCGCGGTGGACAGCGTCGCGGCCGACCACATCACGACCGCTCCCAGGGCGAGCACCCGCCTCATTGACGACCGGATGCGACCGGCTCGCCGGACGCGCCGCGCGTGAAGGTGGCCCGGACACGCCCCTTGATGGTGGTGGCCTCTTCGGCGACGCGCGATTCGAAGCCGGTGCCGCGCACGACGGTGCCCGATCGGTAGATGATCACCGGCTCGGTCGTCCACACGCGCTGGGCCTCGGCGTCCCAGCGCAGCCGCTCCGTCTCGAGCCGCAGGCCGTCGCTGGAGACGAGCACCACGTTGCCGCGTAGCTCCACGTCCTTGGTCTCCTGGTTCAGGTCGCCCTCGTCGCCGGTGACCGTCCACGAGCGCGCGCTGGTGGCGCTCTTGGCCGTCTGGTCCACCTTGATCGTCACCTTCTTCATCGACGTCGTGTTCCGCTCCTCGAAGGTCTCGGAGTATTCCGCGTCGAGCTGCCATCGGGAGCCGTCCCGACTTGTTTCTTGCAAGCGAACCTGCTTGAGCCGGTAGTCCGCGTTCGTGGCGGCGGGCTCGGTGGGAATCGCCCGAGGCGTCCGGGCTCGATGGACGAGCACGCCCACCACCACCGATAGGAATACCACGACGAGCGACAGAATAATGAGTGGGGCCTTCCTCATAGCAATCTCCATGCCACGCTAGCACAGTACTTACAGCCGTGGCAAATGAAGAAGGCGCCGCTCAGCCCTCGGAGCGTGGTGGCCAAGCGCGACGGGCCTTTAGAAGCATCTCGACCGCCTCCCGGACCGCGCCGTCGCCACCCCGCCGGCGGGCCACCCAGTGCGCGGCGCGCTTGACCTCGGCCACCGCATTGGCGGGCGCCAGGGCCAGCCCGGCGCGGGCCATCGCGGGCAGATCCGGCAGGTCGTCCCCCATCATCGCGACCTCGCCGCGGGCCACGCCGAGCCGCTCGCGGAGCGCGTCCAGGGCCCCCGCCTTGTCGGCCACGCCCTGGTGCACCTCGCCCACCCCGAGCTCGGCCATGCGCCGGGTCACCGCGGCGGACGCGCGCGAGGAGAGGATCGCGATCTGCAGGCCCGCCCGGCGCGCGGCCACCATCGCGAGGCCGTCGTGCACGTGGAAGCGCTTGGTCTCCTCGCCGGAGGCGGAGAACACCAGCCCGCCGTCCGTGAGCACACCGTCCACGTCGAGGACGAGGAGGCGGATGCGGGAGGCGCGGGGAGCGGCCCTCACACGATCTTGGCGCGCAGGATGTCGTGGAGGTGGATCACGCCGGCGGGCCGCCCCGCCTCGTCCACGATCACGAGGCTGGTGATGCGGCCCTCCATCATCGCGAGGGCCTTCACGGCGAGCTGGTCGGCCCCGATGACCTTGGGCCGCGCGGTCATGCACTCCGCGGCCCGGCGCTCGAGCAACGCGGCCCCGTG
>CAMLFJ010000114.1 GCA_946479205.1 uncultured bacterium
TCCGCACGGAGGGGCGGCGCGCGGTCGGCGTGGAGTACGTCCAGCGCGGGCAGTCGGCGCGGGCCGACGCCTCGCGCGAGGTGATCTTGTGCGGCGGCAGCGTCAATTCTCCGCAGCTCCTCCTCCTGTCCGGGATCGGACCCGCCGAGCATCTCCGGGCCGTCGGCGTCCCCGTCGTCGCGGATCTGCCCGGCGTGGGCCAGAACCTGCAGGATCATCTCGGGACGTTCCTCCGCAACGAGATCACGGTGCCCTTCTCGCTCTACGGCGCCACCCCCGAGCAGCTCGCGGCGGTGCAGACCGAGTACGAGGCCACCGGCCAGGGGCTCTTCTCCTCGAATATCGCGGAGGCGGGCGCCTTTCTCAGCACGCCCGGCTCGAGCGGCCCGCCCAACCTGCAAGGGTTCTTCCTGCCGTACTGCATCACCGAGGCGCCGCTCGAGGCCTTCCAGCCCTACTGCCACGGCATCACCTTCGCGTTCTACGTCAACCGGCCGGCCAGCCGCGGCCAGATCACGCTGGCGTCCGCGGATCCGCTGGACCAACCGCTGATCGATCCGGCGTATCTGAGCGCCCCGTCCGACCTGCCCCAGTTCGTCGCCGGCATCCGCATGCTGCGGGAGATCTTCCGCGCCAAGCCGCTCGGCGACATTCTCGGCCGAGAGCTGGGTCCCGGGGACGCGGCGCAGAGCGACGCCGAGATCGGCGCCCACGTGCGCGACCGCGCCTCGGGCACCATCTTCCATCCGGTGGGCACGTGCAAGATGGGCACCGACGGGATGGCGGTGGTGGATCCCGCCCTCCGGGTCCACGGCCTCGACGGCCTCCGCGTGGTGGACGCCTCCATCATGCCCACGCTCATCGGCGGCAACACGAACGCGCCGACGATCATGATCGCGGAGAAGGCGGCGGCGATGATGGTGGGCGGCTAGCGGATGCGATGCAGCGGGTGACGACGGTTTCCGCCGGGCAGTCCCCGCGCCGGCTCGACGTGTTCGTGAGCACCCAGACCGCGCACCTGTCGCGGGCGATCGTCCAGCGGTGGATCGACGGCGGGCTGATCACCGTCAACGGCCGGCCGACCAAGGCCGCCCGCCTGATTCGCCCGGGCGACGTGATCACGTGTCACGTGCCGGTGCGCGAGCCCCCGCCGGTCGAGCCCGAGCCCCTCGCGCTCCACGTGCTCCACGAGGACGCGGAGATCCTGGTGGTGGACAAGCCGGCCGGCCTCGTGATGCATCCGGGCCCCGGCCACTGGACGGGCACGCTGCTCAACGCGCTGGTGCACCACGTGGGCGTCGAGCATGGCGAGTCCGGCGATGGACGGCGCGCCCGGCCCGGACTGGTGCATCGCCTCGACAAGGGCACGAGCGGGGTCCTCGTCATCGCCAAGACCGACGCGGCTCACCGCGACCTCTCGCGCCAGTTCCGCGCCCACTCGGTGCACCGCGTGTACCTGGCCCTGGTGGCCGGCGCGGTCCGGCGGGGCGGGCTGATCGAGCGGGCGCTCGGACGGGACAGCCGCGACCGGCGCCGGGTCTCGACGCGCTCAGCGGCCACCCGACGAGCGGTGACGGAGTATCGGGTGGCCGAGCGGCTCGGTCCGGACGCGACCCTGGTCGAGGCGCGCCCGCGCACCGGGCGCATGCATCAGATCCGCGTGCACCTCGCCTCGATCGGCCACGCGGTCCTGGGCGACGCGAGCTACGGCGCGGAGCCGGTCGATCCCGCGCTGGGCCGTCCGATGCTCCACGCGGCCGTGCTCGGCTTCGTGCACCCGGCGACCGGCGCGTACGTGGAATACCGCGCGCCGCTGGCGGCCGACATGGAGCGCGCGGTCGCTGGCCGTCGCGCGAGCTGAGGGCGATCGACCTGCTGCGTCCGCTGGCAACGCGGGCCGTCCGCCGTCACGCAGGTGTTCGCCGAGCCCGCCATTCCGCGACGATCGCTTCCACGTCGAGCGGGCCGAGGCGGGTGGGCGGGCCCTCGGTCGCCCGCGCGTTCACCTTGGCGATCTCGAGGTTCAGCGCCAGGATTCGAGACCTGACCTTGGCCTCGTCGGCGACCTGCCCGATGACCGCCATCTCGGATTCGACCTTGCGGAGCACCTCGAGGGACGGCGGCAGCAACGAGATCTGCTCCCGCTGCGCGAGCTGCTTGACCCACCAGAGAGGATCATATTCGCCCGTCAGGTTCGGCAGCGGCTTCCCGGCGCCCGGCAGGTTATCGAAGAGGCCGGCCTCGCGCGCCTCCCGGATCTGCTGCTCGATCCAGGACTCCCAGCTCATCCCCGGCGGCTTCTGCTCGGTCATGGCTTCGATCCCTCGACCTCCACCTTCGCACGGATCTCGTCCATGCCTCCCGTGAAGTAGAACGCCGCTTCGGGGAGCCGATCGTGCACGCCGTCGAGGATCTCGCGGCAGATCTGGAGGGCCTCGGCCCGGCTGACCGTGACGCCCGACCGATGGATGTACGGCTCGGCCACGTAGAACGGCTGGGCGAAGAACCGCTGGACCTTGCGGGCGCGCTGCTTCAGCAGCTCGCCTTCCGGGCTCGCGGACGTCTCCGCCGCCGTGGCCGCGAGCGCCTGCCGGACCCGCGCGGCGATCGCCGCGTGCTCCGGATCGACGAGGCCCATGTCCAGGAGGCGGGACCGGGAGGCGAGCGGGTCGACGGTCGGATAGATCCCGATCTGCGCGAGGTCCTTCGACAGGCGGATGACCGCGTCCACCGAAGGCAGCGTCGCGAGGCGCTCGGCCGTCCACTCCTCTTGGCCGAGGAAGTAGAACGTCTGCACCGTCCCGGCGGTGCCCCCGGTGTGCCCCTCCTTGGCCCACATCTCCTGGAAGGCGCGCTCCGGGCCGTCGTAGGGCGGGATGAACGCGAAGATCGAGACGCCGCCCGGCTCCCGGCTGAGCCGGCGGCAGAGCTCCTCCACGACGACGGATGCCCCGGCTCGAAGCTCGCCCGCGACCGCGACCGTCCCGCCTCGCACGAGCGGGCACATCACGTCGATGACCTTGATGCCGGTCGGGAGCAGCTCCGGCGCCCGGTCGGGCTCGCGAACCGGACCGGCGAGGAGCCGCACCGCCTGGTCGACCGCTTCCCGGCCCGCCGGGGTCTCGACGCGCCGCCCCGCGCTCAGGACGGTCATGCCCGCGGTCAGCCCGTCGGCCGGCGACAGCGGGACGCAGCGGACGACCCCGCCCTCCAGCAGCTGGACCACCTGGACCGTGACCGCGCGGCGTCGGGGCGTATCGCTCACGGTGAGCTCGGTGAGAGGGTCGGGCAGATTGGTCGGGTCGAAGAGGACCTCGACCACGCCCTCGCGGGTTCGCACGATCCGACCGATGCGGGCCGCGAAGTCATCGGGGAGCCTATGCGCTTCGAGCGTGTCCTTGACCATGGTCAGGGTTCCTCGCTTGAGTAGCTGCCTCGCCGCGTGCAGGCGGTTGTTCACCGTCGTCACCGGGAGACCCAGGAAGGTGGCGATGTCCTGCTGGGTGCAGTCGTGCACGTAGAAGAGCGTGGTCACCTCGCGCACCGGGCTCGGGAGCCTGGCGATCGCGCCCAGGACGGCGGCGACGCGCTCCTTCTCCTCGAGCCGGCCGTCCGGCCCCGTGCCCTTGACGGGCACGGTGAGGGCGGCGTCCAGGGGCAGGGATGCCTCGCGGCGCTGTCTCAGGACGCGGTGGGCCTGGTGGCGCACGATGCCCCTGAACCAGCCGGGGAAGGCGGCGGGATCGGCCAGGGTCTGGAGCCCGAACCAGGCGGCGACGAACGCCTCCTGGACCACGTCTTCCGCCTGCTGGAGATCCCGGATGAGCGCCAGGGCATAGCCGAAGGCCATGTGCTGGAAGCGCCGCGTGACCTCCGCGAACGCCTCCAGGTCTCCCTGCTGGGCCCGCTGGATCAGCCGCTCCACGTCCATGGGGTGCCTCCACCAATAGGTGCCAACTTCGAGCACCGACCTTTGGCGATACGCCCCTCGGCGTTCGCTAGAGCGCGACCGACAGGCCGGCGTCTACGGTCAGGACCTGGCCCGTGACGTAGGACGCGGCGTCGGAGGCCAGGAAGATGACGGCGCCGACCAGCTCGTCGGGTTGGCCGAACCGTCGAAGCGGGATGCGCGTCGCCAGCTCGACCACCCGCGGCTGGGAGAAGAACGGGGCGTTTCCGTCGGTCAGGAAGAACCCGGGCGCGATCGCGTTGACCCCGATGCCCTTCGGGCCCAGCTCGACCGCGAGCGCGCGCATCAGGGCCTCGAGCCCGCCCTTCGACGCGGTGTAGGCCGGGTCGCCCTGAAACGACCGCGGCCCCACCATCGAGGAGACGAAGACCAGTCGTCCCTGGCCGCGCGCCGCCATGTGCCGCGCGGCCACGCGGGAGAGCTCGTACTGGGCCACCAGATTGGTCTCGATCAGACGACGGAAGTCCTCGGCCCCGATCTCCTCGAGGGCCCGACGGTCGCGCACCGCCGCGTTGTTGACGAGGCAGTCGAGGCGGCCATGCCGGGCCACGATCGCGCCCAGCGCCGCCGCCGCCGCGCTCAGATCGGTGATGTCGAAGGGGGCGGGGAAGGCGTTCGGAATACCGTCCGCGACCTCGCCGGCCCGCCCCGGGTCGCGCCCGTTGATCCCGACCGCGGCGCCGGCCGCCGCCATGCCGCGCGCGATCGCGAGCCCGAGCCCCCGCGTCGCGCCGGTGACCAGCACGACGCGCTCCGATAGCGAGAAGCGCTCGATCCCCGGAGTCTTGTCCATGCCTCCCCCGGATAATAGAATGCCCCTCCCGACATTGAAAGAGACAGGAGGGTCGCCGTGGCCACGAACGCGCGCAAGGACTTCCCGGTCTTCGACTGCGACAGCCACATCGTCGAGCCGCCCGCGATATGGGACGAGTACGTCCCGGCCCGGAGCCGCGCCTGGGTGAAGACCCAGTTCTGCTTCCACACCGACAGCGATCTGCTCTTCATCAATGGGCGCGTGGTCCCGGCCGCGCGCGAGCGCTCGAATGCCGCCGAGGTCGGCTGGGCGCGCTGGGACAAGAAGGAGGTGGGCAAGCTCACCCCCGGGACCGAGGCGTGGCAGCGGAAGTTCGGGCGCCTGCTCGGCTGCCGCGACCCGCACGCACGGCTCCGGGACATGGACGCGCTGGGCACCGACCAGGTGATGCTGTTCCCCACGTGGTTCGTGCGCCTGGCGCTGGTGCGGAGCGCCGAGGCGGCGACGGTGCTGGCCCAGGCTTACAACAACTGGGTGCTCGACTACTGCGCGGCCGACCGGCGGCGGCTCTTTCCCTGCGCGGTCCTGCCGCTCCAGAGTGTCGAGGCGTCGATCGCGGAGCTCCGGCGGGTCGCCAAGCTGGGCTTCAAGGCGGCGGCGGTGCGCCCCTGCTTCTGGAACGGGCGCTATCCCACCCTGGCCG
The DNA here is from genome assembly GCA_946479205.1 of uncultured bacterium. The sequence goes on from CAMLFJ010000114.1 coordinate 5,428, forward strand.
AGTTCGATCCGCTGTGGCGCGAGTTCGAGGCCGCCGGGGTGGTGCTGGCCATGCACACCTTCCCGTCGCGGGAGGCGCTGACGCCCGAATGGGGCGAGCGCATGGCGCAGGCGCGGGGCCACTCGGGCCAGGGCCTGCTGTTCACCGACGAGTCGGTGGTCTACTCGCCCGGGCAGTTCGTCTCGAACATCACCGCGGCCATGGATCCGGCCATCGACGCGTCCGAGACGCTCGGGTTCCTGCTGGAGGCGATGACCTGGGTGACGGTGGTGGTGCAGACCGGGTGGCTGGAGAAGTTCCCGAAGCTGAAGGCGGCGGTGCTGGAGTCCAACGCCTCGTGGCTCCCGCTGATCCTCGCGCGCTGCTCGAACTTCTCGAACCTGTTCGCCTTCCAGCGCGACAACCGGCTCATCCGCGATCCGGTCGACGTGTTCAACGAGCGCTGCTTCATCGGCTTCGAGTCGGACGAGACGCTGGTCTACCGCCTGTGGGACGTGTTCCAGGACGTCGCGATCTGGTCGTCGGACTATCCGCACCACGACGCGGAGGACGCGTGGGACGGCCTGCACCACATGGCCGAGTTCAACGTGCCGGCCGCGGCCCAGAGGAAGCTGATGGGCGAGAACGCGCGCGCGCTCTACGGCATCGAGCCGCTGATGGCGGTGGAGGAACGGATCGAGGAGTACGCGCCCGCGATCCTGCCCTGGTAGCCGGTCTATCCCCGGGCCCGGACGCTGAAGAGACGGAGCGCTTCCGTCTTGCCGCGCAGCTCGCGCTCCCCCATGTCCTCGACCTCGAGATCCTCGGGCACCCGGCAGCGGCTCAGCAGCGCCTCCGACACCAGCACGCGCCGCTCCAGCGGACGGCACTGCGCCTCCACGCGGGCTGCGGTGTTGACGGTGTCGCCGCTGTGGACGATGTCCTTCTTGATGTCGCCGATCTCCGCGGTCACGACGGGTCCACCGTGGAGGCCGGCCTTGAACTCGGGCACGATGCCGTAGCGCGCGAGGTAGCGCTCCTTCTGCTCGTGGATGCGCTCGGCCACGAGAAAGACGCAACGCAGACAGTTGCCCTGGTGGAGCCCTCGCTCGACCGTCCAGGTCACCACCGCCTCGTCCCCGACGTACTGGTAGATCTGGCCGCGAGTCTTCAGGATCGGGTCCGCCATGTCGTGGAAGAAGTCGTTCTTGAAGTCGTTGAAGCGGAAGGGCCCCAGCGCCGCCGCGATCGCGGTGGAGTCGTTCAGGTCGAGGAACATGAAGATGCGCTCCTCCGCGACCGGCCGGTGATACCGGCCGAGCAGGAGGTTCACCAGGGTGCCGGGACCGAGCATCCGGTTGAGCTGCCGGACGAAATTGATGAGAAAGCTCGCGAGGGTGAGGATGGCCAGCGCGGCCAGGAACCGCCCGCCCAGGACGAAGTCCCGGTATTGTTCGGACGTGTAGTACGCGAGCAGGCCGCCGTGCTCGGAGAGCCCCAGCATGCTCATCGTCACCGCGTGGATGACCGCCGCGCACAGGGTGACGTAGAAAAACGTCCGGAGCAGGAGGAGACCCCCGACGGTGAGTGAGCGCACGTGGCGCGGGATCAGACGCAGCTCGAACCACGCGCTCGCCAGCCCGATCACCGCGCCGGTCGCGACCGCGGTGAGCTCCCGGGCGAGATGCGTGGGCACCCGCCGCACGATCCAGTGGACGAGCAGGGCCGCCCCGATCCAGCCGCACGTGATCCAGAGGGCGGTCCGGGCGGTGTGAAGGGTCCGGGACGAGACCACGGCTCAGATCTCGATCTCGATCCAGGCCCGGCGGGCGCTCCGGCCGCTGAGCCGGGAGAACAGGTCGCCGAGCCACATCTGCACGCCGTACTTCGCGCGCAGCGCGGCGTGCGCCCGGTCGATCACCGCAGGCTCGGTGACGAGCCGCGCGGCCGCCTCCGACCACGGCCCCCGCACGTGCCCGCGCACGTCGGAGGGGGCGACCCGCGCACGCGGTGAGTGGCGCAGGCGCTTGACCTTGCCCGAGTCGCCCGCGGTGAAGACGTAGAGCCTGCCGTCCACCGCGGCGAACCAGACCGGGGTCCTGACCTCGGCGCCGGAGCGACGGAAGGTCGCGAGGGCCACGTAGCGATGCCGGTCGAGCGGCGCGAGATCCGTCATGGTGGCCCTCCCCTTGCCACGATCAGGCGAGCCCGATCGCGCGCGCGACCGTCTCGAGGTGGAGCGCCGCGTCACCCGCATCCTGGCCGGCCGCGAGGATCCGCTTGTGGAAGAGATGGAGCGGGTGCTCCTCGCTGTAGCCGATGGCCCCCATGATCTGGTGGCCGCGGCGGGCCACGCGCAGGGCCGCCTCCGCGCAGTAGGCCTTGGCGGTGGCGACCGCGGCGGCGGCGTCCGGCCGGCCCGCTTCGAGCGTCCACGCGGCTTCCCACGTGAGCCACCGCGCGCTCTCGACGTCGCGGAAGAGATCGGCGCACGCGTGCTGGATGGCCTGGTAGCCGCCGATGGGCCGGCCGCCCTGCACGCGCCCGCGCGCGTGCTCCACGCACAGCTCGAGAACGCGCTGCGCGGCGCCGGCCATCTCGGCGCTCCGGGCGAGCGCGCCGACGCGGAGCGCGGGGGCCAGCAGCGTCCATCCGCCTCCGGGCGCGCCGAGCAGATCGTCCGGGCCGGTCTCCACGTCGGCCAGCTCGAGCTCGAAGAGCTTGTCGCCGGTCATGCTGTCGAGGGGGCGCGCGGCGATGCCGGGGCGGTCCATCGGGAGCAGGAGCGCGGTCGGCCCGGCGGCGGCCCGCCCGAGGACGATCACGTCGGTCGCCACGTGCGCGTCCGGCACGAAGAGCTTGCGTCCGGCGAGGCGCCCGGGGGCCGCGACGGGCAGGGCCAGCGCGTCGGGATCGAGTCGTCCCGACTCCTCGAGCACGGCGAGCGTGCAGATCCGATCGCCCAGGGCCAGGGCGGGGAGGAGGGCCCGGGCGCGCCGCCCGCCCGCTTCGGTCAGCGC
>CAMLFJ010000115.1 GCA_946479205.1 uncultured bacterium
GAACTCGCCCGTCTGGTCGCCTTCATCAAGCGGGGGACGGCATCGGAGACCGTCCAGCAGGAACTCGGGGCGAGTGAGGCTCGGCGTCGCGACCTGCGGATGGCCCTCGACCGGCTCGCTCAGGCCGACGCCTTCCGCGCGTCTGCTGCCGATCTCGCGCAGAAGCTCGGGACGATCCTTGGCGACTGGACGGCTATCACGCGGAAACCGGTGGCCCAGCAGCGGCAGCTTCTGCGGAAACTTGTGCCGGACCGGCTGACGGTGACGCCGCACGTGACCGCGAAGCGGAAGTGGATCGACTGGGCCGGTGATCTCGCGGTCACGCCGATCATCTCCGGCATCGCGCCCGCAGTCGGCGACGTGATGCCGGATGATCCAATGGACCGGCGTTGGTGGCCCCAACGGGATTCGAACCCGTGTTTCAGCCTTGAGAGGGCCGTGTCCTAGGCCTCTAGACGATGGGGCCGTCCGACTACCGTGCTGCGCGCGCCCGAACCTACGTGTTCACAGCGCGGAGAAGCTTAAGTGGCTGGGGGTGGAGGGCTCGAACCCCCATTACCAGGGCCAGAACCTGGCGTCCTACCATTAGACGAACCCCCAGCGGCGCTGGCCATTGTACGGGGGCCTGCTGCGGGGTGTCAAGGTGAGGAGGGCCGCGGAGTTAGCGCGCGGACTACTGGAGCGCGTGCTTCAGCGTGCGACTCGGCTTGAAGCGCGGCACGCGGCAGGCGGGGATCTTGATGGCCTTCCCGGTGCGGGGATTGCGCCCGTTCCGCTCGGCGCGGCGGCTCACCAGGAAGGTGCCGAAGCCGCCGATGGTCACCTTGCGGCCGCGCTTGAGCGAATCGAAGACCCCGTCGAGGAGGGCGTTGAGCGCCTTCTCGGCGGACACCTTGGAACCACCCGAGGCCTTGGCCATCGCCGAGACCAGGTCCGCCTTGATCATGCGCCTCCCTTACTACGCGAGGGCTCGGGGCGAAGTCAAGCGCTCACCTGCCCGTCAGACGCGCGCGGCGCCGGGCTGGATGCGACGGGGATGAGGTGGGGATGCCGTATAATGCCGCCATGCCGCGGGGCGGAATGTTCGACGTCTCGTTCCTGATTCTCTCCTCGCTCGCGGTGGTATTCGCGGTCGTCGCCTACCTGAAGGACCCGAGCCTGCCCGCCCTCGGTGCCCGCAACGGCCTGGCCCTGCTCTGGTTCATCATCCCGCGCCTCGTCCCCGCCCTCATCCTGGCCGGCATGCTCCAGGTGGTGATCCCGCAGGAGACGGTCGCGCGCTACTTCGGCCGGCAGTCCGGGTTCGGCGCCATCTGCATGGCCAGCATGGCGGGCGTGATCACGCCGGGCGGGCCCATGGTGAGCGTGCCGCTGCTCGTGGTCCTCTCCAACTCCGGAATGGCGCTGGGGCCGCTCGTGGCCTACATGACCGCGTGGTCGCTGTTCGGGATGCAGCGGATCATCGCGTGGGAGGCGCCGCTCATGGGCTGGCACTTCGTGGCGGTGCGCACCGCCTCGAGCCTGGTCTTCCCGATCGTCGCGGGCTGGCTCGTGACGCTCTACTATCACGAGTAGGCGCGCGGGACATGGCGTTCGCCAACCTCCGCGAGTTCATCGCCCACCTCGAGAAGCAGGGCTCGCTCAGGCGCGTGAGCGCGCCGGTCTCGCGGGATCTGGAGATCGCCGAGATCACCGACCGGGTGTCCAAGAGCGCGGGCGGCCGGAACCTGGCCCTGCTCTTCGAGAACGTGCAGGGCTCCGAGATGCCCGTGCTGATCAATGCCTTCGGCTCGCCCGATCGCATGGCCGCCGCGCTCGGCGTGGGCCATCTCGACGAGCTCTCGGCGCGCGTGGCGAAGCTGATCGACCTGCGGATGCCCGGCTCGGTGTTCGACAAGCTGCGCAAGCTGGGCACGCTCTTCGACGTGGTGAAGGCCGGCCCCAAGCGCGTGAGCTCGGCGGCGTGCCAGGAGGTGGTCGAGACCGACCGCCCGTCGCTGGCCTCCCTGCCCGTGCTCCGCTGCTGGCCGGGCGATGGCGGCCGCTACATCACGCTGCCCATGGTGTTCACGCGCGATCCCGTCACCGGCGCGCGCAACGTGGGCATGTATCGCCTCCAGGTCTACGACGACCAGACGCTCGGCATGCACTGGCAGATCCACAAGGGCTCGGCCGAGCATCAGCGCCTCGCCCAGGAGCGGAAGGAGCCCATGGAGGTGGCCATCGCGCTGGGCGGCGACCCCTGCGCGATCTACTCCGGTTCCGCGCCGCTGCCCCCGGGCATCGACGAGATGGTGTTCGCGGGCTGGCTGCGCGGCTCGGGCGTGCCGATGGTGCCGTGCAAGACGGTGCACGTGGACGTGCCCGCCGAGGCCGAGATCGTGCTGGAGGGCTGGGTGGATCCGGCCGAGCGGCGGCTCGAGGGGCCGTTCGGGGACCACACCGGCTACTACTCCCTGGCGCGGGACTATCCCGTCTTCCACCTGAAGGCGATCACGCGCCGGAAGAATCCGATCTACCCGACCACCATCGTGGGCCGACCGCCCCAGGAGGACTACTGGCTGGGCAAGGCCACCGAGCGCATCTTCCTGCCCATCATCCGGATGATGCTGCCCGAGATCGTGGACATGAACATGCCCGCGGAGGGCGTCTTCCACAACCTCGTCATCGTCTCGATCAAGAAGCGCTACCCGGGCCACGCGCGCAAGGTCATGTACGCGCTCTGGGGCCTGGGGCTCATGATGCTGGCCAAGAACATCGTGGTGGTCTCCGATCACGTCAACGTGCACGATCTCTCCGAGGTCGCCTGGCGCGCCACCGGCAACATCGATCCCAGGCGCGACCTCGTCATCGTGGACGGCCCCATGGACGATCTGGACCACGCGGCCCTCCGCCATCGGTTCGGGGGCAAGCTCGGGGTGGACGCCACCGAGAAGACGGAGGCCGACGGGATCGGGCAGCCCTGGCCCGACGAGATCGTGATGAGCGACGACATCCGCGCGCTCGTCACGCGGCGCTGGGCCGAGTACGGGCTCTAGGCCCGCGGCCGGCCCCGTGCCCGCCGTCCGCCACTTCCTCGACGCGATCAAGTTCGAGCACACCGTCTTCGCCCTGCCCTTCGCCTACGTGGCGATGGTGCTGGCCGCGGACGGCTGGCCCGGCTGGCGCGTGCTGATCTGGGTGACCCTCGCGATGGTGGGTGCGCGCACGCTGGCCATGAGCGTGAACCGCCTGGCCGACCGGTTCGTGGACGCGGCCAACCCGCGCACCGCGCGGCGGCATCTGCCCACCGGCCTCCTCACGCCCACGCAGGTGACCGCGGCCGCGCTCCTCTCGGCCGTGCTGCTGCTCGTCTCGGCGTGGATGCTGAACCCGCTCTGCCTGCTGCTCTCGCCGCTCGCGGTGCTGTTCCTCGTCGGCTACTCGTACACCAAGCGCTTCACGTGGCTCTCGCACTGGATCCTGGGGTTCACCGACGGCATCGCGGCGGCGGGCGGGTGGATCGCGGTGCGCGCGGCCTTCGACCCACCGGTGTACGTGCTGTGGTTCGCGCTCACCGTGTGGATCGCCGGCTTCGATCTCATCTATGCCTGCCAGGACGTGGAGTTCGATCGGAGCCACGGGCTGCACTCGATGCCCGCCCGCTTCGGCATCCCCGCCGCGCTCACCACCGCGCGGGTCTGTCACGTGCTGACGATCGCCGCCTTCGCCCTGCTCGGCTGGATGATGGGCCTCGGCCTGTTCTACTGGTTCGGCGTGCTGATGGTCGCGGGCCTGCTCGTCTACGAGCACTCCCTCGTCTCCCCGAACGATCTATCGCGTCTGGATGTCGCCTTCTTCAACGTCAACGGCTACATCGCGGTGATCCTCTTCCTCTCGGTCCTGGGAGGCCGGCTCGCGTGACCGAGGCGCTCCAGGGCGTCGAGAAGGCCCGCTTCGTGCGCGCGATGTTCTCGCGCATCGCGCGCCGCTACGACCTGATGAACGGCCTCATGACCCTCGGCATGCACCACAACTGGCGCCGGGTGGCCGCGCGCCAGACGATCGCCTCGCCCGACGGTCCCGCCCTCGACCTGGCCACCGGCACCGGCGATCTCGCCATCGATCTGGCCGAGGTGCACCCGCATCGCACGGTGGTCGCGGCCGACTTCTCGCTCGGCATGCTGGAGGTAGCGCGCGACAAGCTGGAGGGGCTCGACGAGAGGCGCCGCGTGCGCCTGCTGGCCGCCGACGCGCTGGCCCTGCCCTTCGACACGCGCACGTTCGCCTGCGTGACGAGCGCGTTCCTGCTGCGCAACCTGTCCGACCTCGAGCAGGGCCTGCGCGAGATGCGGCGGGTGACCCGGCCGGGCGGGCGCGTGGTCGCGCTCGAGATCACCCAGATGCGTGCGCCCGGCTTTACCGCGCTCTTCCGCTTCTACTTCCACCACGTGGTCCCGTGGATCGGCCAGCTGGTCGGGGGCGACCGCGAGGCGTACAGCTACCTGCCGCAGTCGGTGGATCGCTTCGTGACGCCGGGCGAGCTCGTGCGCCTGATGGAAAGAGTCGGGCTACGGGGCGTGACCTACCGACGGCTCGGGCTCGGCACCGTCACCATCCACACCGGCATCGCGTAGGCGCGGCGCCTACCACTCGGGGCTGGAGTACTCCTCCCACACGCGACGCACGACACGGATTTGCTGGGCGCGGCCGTCCTTCTGCTCGAGCGTCACGATGTCGCCCGCGAAGAGGTGCTCGAGGTCGCGCGTGGTGCCTTCGTCGGTCACGACCACCGTCTCTCCGCAGCTGAGGTCGGTACAGACCTCGGCTTCGCCGCGCACGCGCACGGTGCCGGCGGCCTTGTCCACGGAGACGATGCTGAAGCGGTTGTGCTTGAGGGAATCGGTCAGGCTGTAAGCCATGGCACCCTCCTTGTCCGACTTGGGTCCTGTTATATCAGGTGGCCGGCCACCCAGCAAGACCTTCGGGCGGCCGGCCATGCTAGTATTTTCCGGAACTTATGGAGCTGACGATGCCCCGCGGCCGCATTGCCGAGACGTTCTATTCCATCCAGGGTGAGGGCGCCACCGCCGGCCTTCCCGCCATCTTCGTGCGCCTGCAGGGCTGCACGGTCGGTTGCGGCTGGTGCGACACGAAGTACTCGTGGGACCCGGCGGCCGGCCGCGAGGTGGATCTTCCCGCGCTCCTGGACGAGGCGGCGGCCTTCCCCTGCCGCCGCGTGGTGATCACGGGCGGTGAGCCGCTCGAGTCGCCGCTCTTCGCCCCGCTGGCCGCCGCCCTCGCGGCCCGCGGGTACGTCGTCGAGGTCGAAACCTCCGGCACCCGCGTGCCCGCCGCCGAGGCCGACGCGGGCATCCAGTGGAACGTCTCGCTCAAGCTGTCGGGCTCGGGCGTCGCCGAGGACACCCGCGTCAATCCGGCCGCGATCCGGGCCTTCCTCGCGCGCGGGGCCTGGTGGAAGTTCGTGGTGAGCGAGCCCGGCGAGATCGGCGAGGTGCTCCAGCTGGCCGAGCGGTTCGCCCTGCCCCGCGAGCGCGTGCTGCTGCAGCCGGAGGGTCTGCGGGCCGAGGAGCTGGCCGCGCGCACCCCGTGGCTGGTGGAGGCCTGCAAGGCGCACGGCTTCCGCTTCTCGCCCCGGCTCCACATCCTGATCTGGGGCGCGAAGCGCGGCGTCTGATGCCGGCGCGCCGCGCGGTGGTGCTGCTCTCGGGTGGCCTCGACTCGACGACCGCCTTCGCGGTGGCGCGGGCCGAGGGCTTCGATTGCTACGCTCTCTCCTTCGACTATGGCCAGCGTCACGACCGGGAGCTGGAGTCGGCGCGGCGGGTGGCGGCCGCCCTGGGGGCCAAGGAGCACCTGGTCCTGCGCCTGGACCTGCGCGCCATCGGCGGATCGGCGCTGACCGCCGACATCCCGGTGCCGAAGGATCGGAGCCACGAGGCCATGGCGACGGGCATTCCGGTGACCTACGTCCCGGCGCGGAACACCATCTTCCTGAGCCACGCGCTGGCCTGGGCGGAGGTGCTCGAGTCACAGGACATCTTCCTCGGGGTAAACGCCCTGGATTACAGCATTAGTGGCGACTCAAGAGTGTGGGTCCGAAAGGGCGACCGAGCCGAGCTCATGGCAATCGAGCGGTTTCACCAGCTCCCACGCGGTGACTACCAAACTCTAGCGGTTGATATGGAGACGCTGGAACTCCAGTGGCGGCTGGTTCAAGCCCGGGTCCGTCACTCCACGGAGGGCAAGCGCTGCTTCCGAGTCCACCTCGAGCGGGGCCAGGAGATCACTGTGACCGAGGATCACTCCCTGTTCACTCTGGATCCGGGAACCAGCAGACTTGCTACCGTCAAGGGCTCACAACTCGAAGTTGGCATGCCCGTAGTGGCGCCCTTCGATCTATCCCGGGTCGCGAACCCGTGGCGCAGTGACCTGCTGTCCGTGGATCTCTCCGACTTGCCGATATCGCAGAAGCATCTCTTCCGGCGTCGCTCTCTGATCCTGCAGGCTGGGGCCCTGACCAACCGCCTGCGACGCACGCGAATCCCCGTCGACTTTCGGCTCACCGACGACTTTCTTTACATAGTCGGCTTGTGGCTAGCAGAGGGTGGTAAGAGGTTAGACTCGAGGACCTCGACGTTGGCGCTATCGATAGGCGGCATCCCTGGTGCGCCTGAAATACTCGCCTCGTACTTTGGTCAACTTGGTGTGCCGGTTCGCAACTCAAAACGCAACCGGTACGACTACTCCGTCTGCTCGTCCGTGATCGCGGCGCTCTTTCGCCATTTCGGCCTATTTGGAACTGCGAAACAAGGCCAGAAGAAGTTCCCGACCTTCTTTTGGCATCTCTCGCAACGTCAGCGGCGAGTCCTGGTTGCCGGGTTGTGGGATGGGGATGGGAGCCACGTTCAGAATGGAGAGGCGGTTCTTGCCCAGAAGTCTCATGCGCTCGTCGACGATCTCTACCACTGTCTGTTGCTGGATGGCATCTTCCCTTCTCGCAAGCACGGACCACATGACCAGAAGCTCTTGATTCTTCGCCGATCCAAGGACTTTCAGCGGCTCTCCAGCATGTATCCACTGAGGCACACCTCAAAACGCGCGAGTATGGAAGCTGCGGCAACGCGTCGAGGGCGTGAGCAGATCGCCGGGCTGTGGAAATGTCCCGGGCTATGGGATGCTGTCTCGGGCGCGTCCCTGCCCCCCGGAGAGAAGACGCGAATCTACAATGCTGGAGGAAAGTACGACGTTAGCTTACGAGCACAACGGTCCGCGTTCGGCACCGTTCCCTCGCTGCGGGCTCTCGTCGAATCGCGGCTGAGCTTTCTTCGAGTGACGCGTCTCGAGGAGGTGCGCTCACCGCACATGTACGATCTTTCAGTCGAAGGGGCCGAAAACTTCCTAGCGAACGGGATACTGGCACACAACTCCGGATATCCAGACTGCCGCCCCGAGTACATCGAGGCCTTCGAGCGCATGGCGAACCTCGCCACCAAGGCCGGCGTCGAGGGCCGGAGCCGGCTCACGATCCACATGCCGCTGATCCGGCTGACCAAAGCCCAGATCGTCCGCCGCGGGGCCGAGCTCGGCGTGGACTTCGGCCTCACGTGGTCCTGCTACGAGCCCCAGCCCGACGGCCGGGCCTGCGGGGCCTGCGACTCCTGCTTGCTCCGGCAGAAGGGCTTTGCCGAGGCCGGCCTGCGGGATCCCGTGCCGACGGCGCACTGAGCCTCGCCGCCCCTTGTCCGAGCCCGCCGATGTCCTGAGCCGGTTCCCGCGCGAGCGGACCTGGCTGCTCCCGGCACTGCACGCGCTCCAGCATCGCGATCGCTGGCTCTCTCCGGCGGCACTGGAGGAGGCGGCGGATCATCTGCGCGTGCCGAAGAGCGAGGTGTACGGGGTCGCCACGCACTATCCCGAATTCCGGCTGATCCAGCCTGGCCGGCGCGTCGTGCGCGTGTGCGTCGGGCTCTCGTGCCGCGTCCGTGGCGGGCTCGACGTGCTCGCAGCCTGCGAGCGACGGCTCGGCATCGCGGCGGGCGCGACCACCGCCGACGGCGCGGTCACGCTCGAGCGGCTCGACTGCGCGTTCGCCTGCGCGATGGCGCCGGTGGTGGAGGTGGAGGGCCAGCATCGCGGGCGGGTCCTTCCGGAAGCCGTCGACGCGCTGCTGACCGGGCCCCCTCACCCTGCCCTCTCCCCCTCCGGGGGCGAGAGGTCCGCTGATCTCCCTCTCCCCTCTGGGGAGAGGGCCGGGGTGACGGGCACGCCGCCGACGCTCACCCTCGTCGTCGGCGCCGGCACCTGCGGTCTCTCGGTCGGCGC
>CAMLFJ010000116.1 GCA_946479205.1 uncultured bacterium
TTCCAATCGTACTGACTGATAGAGGGGAGAACGCGGGAACATGATCCGGCTACTGACGATCGATGGAGAGCGGAACCGGGCGCAGGCCCTGGCCATGGAGTGCCTCGAGCAGGGAGTGGCGGTGCGCATCGCCGAGACGCTCTGCGAGGGCGTGCGGTATCTGCTCGATGCGCCGGTCTCGCTGGTGCTGGCCGAGGCGGGCGTGCTGCGGATGGCCACCGGCGAACAGGCGCGCCTCTTCGAGGCGGTGGCGCCAGGCGTGCCGGTGATCCTCACGGTGGACGCGGGGGCCAAGGTCGAGGATCTGGTCAAGCTCGAGCTGCAGGGGTTCCGCGTCGTGACCCGGCCCTTCGCGCTCGGCGATCTGCTCGCGAAGGTCGAGCTGCCCGCCAAGGCGGCACCGGCGCGCTCGGATGCCCGCGCGCGGGTCGACGCGGTGTGCCGGTAGGGAGCGCGAGTCATGCAGAAGCGTTGGATCTTCGCGCTGACGGTCGCGGTGGCGCTGGGCCTGATCGGGCTGCTCGCCTACACCACCGAATCCGTTCACCGCGTCTCGGATCCGGGGCGATCAACGACCGCCGCGCCGCCGGCGCGCGTCGCGCCGGCCCCCGCGGAACCTGAGAGCGGGCCTACCGTGAACGGGACCGGGTTGATGCTCACCTACTGAGTCCCCGCCGTGGCGGAGGCCTGGGTCCTGGTGTACACTATCGCCCGATGCGTCGCCGCCGGCGGCGCCCTCGCCTCCGATATTGGCTCTTCCGAGTATTGGGGCGCGTACGAAGCGGAAGAGTGACCGAAGGAGAACCACATGGCTGCGAAACTGTACGTGGGTGGTCTGTCCTATTCCACGACCAGTGAGACCCTTCGCGAGTACTTCGCCCAGTGCGGGACGGTGGAGTCGGCGTCCGTGATCACGGACAAATTTTCAGGCCAGTCCCGGGGCTTTGGCTTTGTCGAGATGGCGACCTCCGAGGAGGCTCAGCGGGCCATCTCCGAGCTGAACGGCAAGGACCTGGACGGCCGCAAGATCACGGTGAACGTCTCGAACCCGCGGACCCCGGGCTCGGGCGGCGGGCGCGGCCCGGGCGGACCCCGTGGCGGCGGCGGCCGGCCGGGCGGTGGTGGTGGCGGGCGTGGGGGCGGCGGCGATCGCGGCGCCTACGGCGTGCCGCCCTCCAAGAAGCCCTTCCGCTGGTAGCCCGCCCGCACCGGACTGGACAGATCAAGGGCGCGGTGATCACTCACCGCGCCCTTTGGCTTTTTTGGCCGCGCGCGCCCTACAGAATCTTCTCGTAGCGCCCGAGATCGTGGGCCGCGTCCATGAACCACTTCACGATCTCGGGATTCGAGCGGGGCGGGATCTCGCAGGACGTCGACAGGATGAAGCCCGAATGCTTCGCCGCGGTGTCGATGCACCGCCGGACCTCGGCCTCCATCTGGGCCTGGGTGGCCTTCTCGAACATGGTCGCGTCCACGTTGCCGATGGCCACCGCGCGCCCCTTGACCACCTGCATGAACCGCTCGAGCTGGTCCACGTGCAGGGACGGGTCCGATTGCTGGTCGAGGTCGAACGAGATCGTGGTGAAGCCGCAGCCGATGAGGTCCTCGAAGATCGGATAGGTCACGCCGCAGATGTGGGCGGTGACGCCGACCTTCTTGGCCTTGAAGTGGTCGACGAGCTCCTTGTGGTAGGGCGCGATGAACTCCCGGTAGTTGTCGGGCGAGACCAGGCTGATGGAGGCGGTGGGCTCCGAGAAGGAGAGCCCGATCTTGGTCTTCACGATCGCGTCGCCCCAGAGCTTGCAGAAGTCGGTGGTCAGCCGCATCACGTCGTGGATGAACTGGGGGTCCTCGAAGGTGTCGAGCAGCATCATCTCCGGGTTGCGTAGCAGCATCGCGATCGTCCACGGCCCCACCGCGACCGCGCCGGTGGCCGCGGGCGGTGCCGCCTTGACGAGGGCCTCGCACTGCTCGAGGAAGCCGGGGAGCCGCGCGGTCTTGTAGGGGTCGGGCATCTTGAGCTTGGCCAGGTCCGCCTTGTCCTCGAGCAGGTGCGTCTCGATCGAGGGGACCACGTAGTCCGAGTACTTGACCCCGCAGCCGAAGGCTTCCGCCTCCTTGGCGAGGTCGTTGTACGCGAGCACCACGTCCGGCTGATAGCGCTCGTAGTAGTTCATCATCGCGCTGATGGCCTTCACGGGGTTGGTGCAGTACTCCTCGATGCTGAGCCCGTCGAGCGTGCCCGCGAAGGAGGCCACGATCGGGTAGACCGGCACCCGGTCCGAGAACGAGCGCTTGTAGGCCGCCACCACCCGGTCGCGGTTGACCAGCTTGGCCTTGCCGGCCTCCGCGTCCCAGAGCTTGTTCACCTCCATGTAGCGCGGGGGCAGCTTGGCCTCGTACTCCATGAACTGGGTGATCGGGTAGCGGATGCCCCCGTTGTGGGTGCCGCGCAGGCCTTCCACGATCTCCTCCATCCGCGCCCACGGGATGGAGAACGCCATCTCGTGATCCTGGGTCTGGCCGAAGATGCGGTCGCCCGAGCAGGGGAGGATCACCTGCGGCTCGCCGGTCTGCATGGTCGTGACCACGATGTCGGCGCACACCGCGCGGCCCTCGAAGGACGACGTGAGCCGGCCGCCCCGCTTCCAGAGCGCGGCCTGGGTCAGGCGCATCACCTGGGCCGGGTTGGCGTAGACGCAGACCACGTGCGGCTCGAAGGTGGCGCGGTCGAGGGGGGCCACCAGCAGGCAGTGGTACTCGCCGGGCGCGAACTTGTCGATGGCGGCCTCGGAGCGCTGGCCCGCCGCCTTGGTCTCGGTGTACATGCCCTCGCACAGCGTGCCCACGTTGTAGATCGGCAGCGGCTTGTCGAAGCCGATCGCGGTGATGCCCAGCGAGCAGATGTGATCCTCGCGGGTGAGCGCGATGGTCCAGCCGTAGCGCCGGGACATGTCGATGACCTGGCAGCTCATGGAGAGCTTCTTGAAGTCGCGGGCGGGCCGGCGGGCGCGATCCGGGATCTCCTCGCCCGCCTTGAGCATGCGGATCGCGACCGGAAACGTCTGCGGGCGCAGGTACGTCTGCAGCTCGCGGTCCGCCGTCTTCACGTCGATCATGGGCGTCTCCTTGTCACGGAGGCTACGGGGGGCCTTCTGGGTTGTCAAGGGAAGGCGCCCCGCTTCCGCTACAATATCGGCGCGATGGCGCGATACCGGATCATCCAGTGGCGTGACCTCCCCTCGCTGGTGGAGGCGATGGACGGCGAGGACACCGTCAGGGTTCCGCTCTCCCAGCGCTTCCAGGACCTGATCGACGCCATCGCCATGCGAGAGGGCGCCACCGGAAGCGAGGCCTACCTGGAGGGGTGGGCACCGGGCCCCGACATCGAGCGCCCGGGCGACGCCGAGACGGTCGCCCGGGAGGTCGCGGCCGAGCTCGAGGACGGCTTCCAGGACCTCGTCACCCGCCGCGTCCTTGGCCCGCCCCGCTAGCCTCCAGGGGGGCCGGAGGGGGCCGCCGGGGGCCCGTTCGATGCTGCTATAATCCCCCGAGCCAATGAAGGCCGCAGAGCTGCTGGTCGCCTGCTTCCTGCTGTTCGGGGCGTGCCTCGTCTGGCCGTTGCTCGCCATCGCCAACCACCCTGTGCTGGTGCTGGGTGTGCCCGCGCTGGTGCTCTACCTCTTCGCGGTGTGGGCCGCCATGGTCGCGGTGCTGATCACGCTCGCGCGGCGCCTGCGCGGGCCCGAGGATGAGTCGTGAGCGGGCTGTCTCCCACCGCGCTCCTCTCCGTCGTCCTCGGCTATCTCGCCTTCCTCTTCCTGGTCGCCTCGGTGGGGGAGGCCTTCGCCCCGCGTCTCGCGCGGGGCCGCGCGGGCACCCTGATCTACGTGCTCGCCGCGTCGGTGTACTGCACCGCGTGGACCTTCTACGGCAGCGTGGGCCTCGCGGCCAACCGCGGGCTCGAGTTCCTGACCATCTACTTGGGGCCGGCCTGTGTGGCCCTCCTGTGGCCCGTCCTCCTGCGCAAGCTCGTGCGAGTGTCCAAGGAGCAGCGCATCACCTCGGTGTCCGACTTCATCTCGAGCCGCTACGGCAAGTCGGCCTCCCTGGGGACCCTGGTGGCGGCGCTGGTGGTCTGCGGCATGATCCCGTACATCGCGCTCCAGCTGAAGGCGGTGTCGGCGTCGTTCCGGATGATCCTCCGGGACGAATCGGTGCTCGAGGTCTTCGACCCGACCCTGGTGGTGGCGGTGACCCTCGCCCTCTTCGGGATCCTGTTCGGCGCGCGCAACCTCGACTTCACCAAGCGGCAGACCGGCCTCATGACCGCGGTGGCGGTGGAGTCGGTGGTCAAGCTCCTCGCCTTCCTCCTGGTCGGCGTCTACGTGACGTGGGGTCTCTTCGGCGGCTTCGCCGATCTCTTTGGTCAGGTGGCGCGGAATCCCGAGCTGTCGCGCTTGCTCACCCTGGACCAGGCGGGCACCGCGTCCTACGCGCGCTGGACCGCGATGCTCGTGATCTCGATGCTGGCGGTGATGTTCCTGCCGCGGCAGTTCCACGTCCTCGTGGTCCAGAACCAGCGCGAGCGTGACGTCAACGCGGTCTCCTGGTCCTTCCCGCTCTACCTGTTCCTGATCAATATCTTCGTGCTGCCGATCGCCTTCGCGGGCCTCCTCGTCTTTCCCGAGGCGGGTGCGCAGGCCGACGGGTTCATCCTTCGCCTGCCGCTGTCCTTCGACAGCCAGCTCATCTCGGTGCTCGTGTTCCTGGGCGGCTTCTCGGCGGCCACCGCGATGATCGTGGTCGACTCTCTCGCCCTGTCCAAGATGATCACCAACGACATCATCCTGCCCATGCTGCTGCGGCGCCGGCGCATGGAGGACATCTACTGGATCACCCTCTTCTACACCCGCCTCGCGATGCTGGCGGTGGTGGCCCTGGGGTTTGCGTGGGCGCGCATGGAGCACGGCCAGCTCCTCCTGGTGGAGATGGGGCTCCTGTCCTTCATCGCGGTGGCCCAGTGCGCGCCCGCCATCCTGCTCGGGCTCTACTGGCGGCGCGGGAACCGCAAGGGCGCCTACACCGGGATCTCGGCCGGCTTCTTCGTGTGGTTCTACACCCTGATCATCCCGGCCCTGGGCAAGGAGGAGGTCCTCGGTCACTCGTTCCTGTCGGAGGGGCCGCTCGGCCTGTGGCTGCTGCGCCCCACCGCATTCCTCGGGCTCGAGGGGCTCGACACCATCAGCCACGGGGTCTTCTGGTCCTTCTTCTTCAACGTGGGCCTCTTCGTGGTGGTGTCGCTGCTCACCGAGCAGGACGCGGACGACCGGGCCCAGGCCGCCGCTTTCGTGGGAGTGGCGGTCGAGGACAAACCGGCCCCGGGGGCGCCCGCGATCCTCTCCGCGCCCGAGATCGAGCGGCTCGTCCACCACTACGTCGGCGACGAGGACGCGGAGGCCATCGTGCGCGAGCTCTTCGGCGCCAAGGCCCCCGCCGACCTGTCGGTGCCCGAGCTGCTCGAGATGCGCATCCGATTCGAGCGGCTCCTCGCCGCCTCGCTGGGCGCGGCGGCCGCGCGCATCATCGTGGAGGACCACTTCACGATCTCGAAGGAGGAGGCCCAGCAGCTCGTCACCTCCTTCCAGCACATGCAGCAGTCCCTGCGGGTCACCGAGGAGGAGGTCAAGCGCAGCGAGCGGCTGCTCGCCTCGGTGGTGGAGAGCGTGGACGACTGCATCTTCACCGCCGACACCACCGGGCGGCTCGTGACCATGAACCCCGCGGGCCGCCGGCTGCTCGGCTACGAGCTCTTCGAGGTGAACCGGCTCCGGTACCCGGACCTGCTCGCCGCCGACGAGCGGGGCGGGGCCGGCGGCATCGTGGCCGCGCTCGAGGTGGGGCGCGGATGGAGCGGGCAGGTGACGGGTCGCCGCGGGCGGGGCGACGTCTTCCCGGCCCACCTGGCCCTGACCGCCCTCTTCGACGACCGGGGCCAGCGGATGGGCACGGTGGGCGTGCTGCACGACCTGACCGAGCAGGTGGAGACGCAGCGGCGGCTCATCCACCGCGAGAAGCTGGCCTCCCTGGGCGAGATGGCGGCGGGGGTGGCCCACGAGATCCGCAATCCGCTGGGCGGGATCAAGATGGCCACCAACCTGCTGTCCTCCCCCGAAGTGGACGGAAGCCCATTGTCGCAGGAGATGGCCCGGTCCATCCTCTCCGGCATCGGCGAGATCGAGGGCATCATCAACAACCTCCTCGACTGGACGCGGGACGCGCGGCTCGAGCGCAACGAGTACGAGCTCGCGCGCATCCTCGACCCGGTCGTGGAGGCGGCCGCGGGCGAGGCGCGGGCCCGGGGCGTCCAGGTCGGGTACGGACGGCTCGAGCGGGACGTGGTCGCGGCGGTGGACGGCCAGAAGCTCCGGCAGGTCTTCACCAACGTCATGAAGAACGCGATGGAGGCCATCGATCCGCGTCGCGGCGCGGGGTGCGTCACGGTCGATCTGTTCGCCGAGGGCGACCGGGCGGTGGTCGAGGTCGTCGACGACGGCGTCGGGATCTCGCCGGAGGACCGCGACAAGATCTTCCTGCCGTTCTTCACCACCAAGCCGTCCGGCACCGGCCTCGGCATGTCCATCGTCAAGAAGATCGTGGACCTCCACGCGGGGGACATCGCGATCGAGAGCGCGCCGGGCCGCGGCACGCGGGTTCGCATCTCATTCCCGGCGGTGGGCGCGGCCCAGCCGGTGGCTGGAGGCACTCCATGAAGCGACGGCTCCTGCTCGTCGAGGACGACGAGGTCTTTCTGCGCCCGCTCCACCGCACCCTCGAGCTGAAGGGCTACGAGGTGGTGCCCGTGCACAGCGCGGAGGAGGCGCTCGATTCGCTCAAGGCCGAGGACGTGGACGTGGTGCTCACCGACCGCCGCCTGCCCGGGATGGACGGCGTGGACCTGGTGCGGCAGATCAAGGCCGAGCATCCGGACCTCGCGGTGGTGGTCATGACCGCCTACGGCACCATCGAGTCGGCGGTCGAGGCGATGCGGCTCGGGGCCGAGGACTACCTGGTGAAGCCCTTCGAGGCGGCCGAGCTGCTGCTCGTGATCCGACGGGCCATCGAGTTTCAGGAGCTGAAGTCGGCCAACCGGCGGACCATCCGGCGCAACCAGGAGCGCTTCACGTTCGGCAACATCGTGGCCGCCAGCGCGGGCATGCAGGCGGTGTTCGACCTGCTGCGCTCGGTGGTGGATCTGGATACCACCGTGCTCATCCACGGGGAGACCGGGGTCGGCAAGGAGCTGCTGGCGCGCTCCATCCACTTCTCGGGAGCCCGGCGCGATCGCCCCTTCGTGGCGGTCAACTGCGCGGCGATCCCCGCCGAGCTGTTCGAGTCCGAGCTGTTCGGCTCCCGGCGGGGCGCCTTCACCGGGGCCACCGAGCACCGGCGCGGCCACTTCCAGATGGCCAACGGCGGGACCCTGCTCCTCGACGAGATCGGGGAGATGCCGCTGCATCTTCAGAGCAAGCTCCTGCGCGCGATCGAGGAGAAGAAGGTGACCTCGGTGGGCGCCGACCGGGCGGTCGACGTGGACGTGCGCTTCATCGCCACCACCAACAAGGACCTGCAGGTGGAGGTGGAGCGCGGCACCTTCCGCCGCGACCTCTTCTACCGGCTCTCGGTCATGCCGGTGCGGGTACCCGCGCTGCGCGAGCGTCCCGAGGATGTCCCGCTCCTCGCCAGTCACTTTGTGGAGCAGGCGAGCCGCCGCATCAAGAAGACGGTGCGGGACATCTCGCCCGAGAGCCTGGGGGCCCTGATGCGGTATCCGTGGCCCGGCAACGTGCGCGAGCTCGAGAACGTCATCGAGCGGGCGGTCATCGTGGCCACCGGCGACGTCCTCGCGAACCTGGAGCGATTTCTCGCGCCGACCGGCGCCCACGCGCCGGTGGATCTGTCGCTACCGTTCCGGGACGCCAAGGCCCGAGTGGTGGAGGACTTCGAGCGCGCCTACATCGACGGTCTGCTCAAGAGCCATGGCGGCAAGCTCACCGCGGCGGCCAAGCACGCGGACATGGATCCCAAGAACTTCTCCGACAAGATCCAGCGGTACGGCCTGCGCCGCTCCGCGCCGCCGGATCCACCAACCGCCTAGAAGAACAGCAGGGTCACGATGGCGAAGAGCGGTAGCAGCACCGCGCCGCTATAGGCCATGTAGCCGAAGAAGCTCGGCATGCGCACGCCCGCCGCTTCCGCGATGGCCTTGACCATGAAGTTGGGGGCGTTGCCGATATAGGTGTTGGCCCCCATCGC
>CAMLFJ010000117.1 GCA_946479205.1 uncultured bacterium
GAGGCGCGCTACGAACGGGAAGTCCTGCGGCCGACCGGGAGCGGACGCCTGGGGGTGACCGTGCGCGGCGGCGGCCGCGTGGCGTCCGACGGGGACATCACGGTCACCGGGTCCGCGGCCGGGCAGACGTGGAGCTACGAGGCGACCTAGGCGTCCAGCGCAGTGGAGATTGACGGTTCCGACACCATCGGAGGCCGGAGGGCCACGGAATGAGAGTGCTCATCAAGAGTGCCTGGGGATCGGCCGATCCGACACAGGCCGCGTTCCCGTTCCACCACGCCATCGCCTTCGCCGAAGCGGGTCACGAAGTTCAGATCTTCCTTCTCGGCGAGGCGGTTTCGCTCATGCGATCGGTCGTGGCCGCGTCGGTCATTCCGGTCGGGTGGCCGCCCCTGTCGGACGCGCTGGCCACGGTCGTGGCCCAGCGCGTCCCGATTCACGTCTGAGGCGCCTGTTCGAGGGCCCGTGGGGTCCTGGATGGCGATGTGGCCGGGAAGAACGCGACCTTTTCCAATCCCTCCATCTTCGTCGGCCTGGTCGAATGGGCCGACAAGGTCCTCACCGAGTAGGACATCCAGGAGAGAGGAGCCAAGATGGCATCGCTCAATGGACGCACCGTACTGATCACCGGCGCCGCCCGCGGGATCGGCGCCGCCACCGCGCGGCGTCTCGCCACCGAAGGCGCCAAGCTGGTCCTCGCCGATCAGGACGGCGCCGGCGTGGAGAAGCTGGCCGCCGAGCTCAAGCAGGTGGCGGTGAAGGCCGACGTCACCAGGCCCGACGACATCGTGCGCATGGTGGACGAGCCCTACAAGCGCTGGGGCCGGCTCGACGTGCTCTTCAACAACGCGGGGGTCATCCGCGTGGAGCCCATGTTCGACGTGACCGAGGCGGAGTGGGATCGCGTCATGGATGTGAACCTGCGCGCGGTGTTCTTCGTGATGCAGGCGGTGGCGAAGCGCATGGTGAAGCAGGACGTGATGGCCGGGTCGGAGCTGCGGGGCAAGCTGATCCACACCGCGTCCATCGCGTCGTACCGGGGCGGCAACCACCTGATGACGCCCTACTCCGCCTCCAAGGCGGGGGTGGTGAGCCTGACCCGGTCCGCCGCCCAGCTGCTGGCGCCCGAGCGGGTGACCTCCAACTGCGTGTGCCCGGGGGCGGTGGAGACGCCGATGTGGGAGCAGATCGACAAGGAGTGGGGCGCGCTCGAAGGCCTGGGGCAGGGGGAGGCGTGGAAGCGGCGGATCCGGCACATCCCGCTCGGGCGGCCTTCGCTCCCCGAGGACGTGGCCGGTATCGTGGCGTTCCTGGCGGGCCCGGATTCGGACTACATGACCGGACAGGCGATCAACGTGGACGGCGGCATCGTGATGGGGAGCTAGCGCATCGTCGTCTCGTTGACCGGCGTGAAGAACGAGGCGGCCCCGTAGAGGATCTGGCCGATCACGCAGAACCAGGCCCAGCGGTCGGGATCGGCGGTGGAGCAGCGGCGCGGTTCCTGCGTGCTCTGATCGGCGCGGGCCGCCGCCGGGCGCGACGTGGTGGCGCAGCCGGTCAGCAGGGTTGTGGCGAGGAGGGCGGCGGCCAGGCGTCGCATGGCCCGGCCGGAGGCTAGGCCGCCGGCGAGCCTTCGGCGCGGGGCTGGGCGGCGGTCACCGTGGCAGTGGACGGCACGTCCAGCTCGCGGTTGGCCAGGTCCACCGTCACCCGCATGGCGCGCAGGCCCTGGGCGCCCTGCAGCTCGTCCAGCTCCAGCTCCTCCACGTCGCGCGTGAGATAGCCCAGGCGCTGGAGATACTCGATGTACTCGCGCCACTCCGCGGCCTCGCTCGGGTGCGAGTACACCAGCGCGATCTTGCCGGGCTGGGTCAGGCGCTCGGTGGTGCCGCGGATGATCGCCTTGTCGATCCGCTTCTTGATGATCTCGTAGCGGACGTTGTAGGCGCCGTCCACGTCGAAGCGCTTCTCGTCCCCGCGGAACCGGATCGAGAGCGGGGCGTGCTGGATCAGGATCAGGTTGGTGATGTCCAGGCGCACCGGCAGCCGGTCCTTCAGCCGCTCCACCCGCAGGGCCACCCCGCAGGCCACCATGAGCTGCCAGAGGCGCATGTTCTTCAGATAGAGCGGATCGAAGACGCCGTCCTCGCGGAGGGCGCCGCCCAGGTAGATCGTGTAGTCCACCCCGTCCGTCTTCTGCTTCTCGAAGAAGTGGGGGAACATGCCCTGGGCCGCCTGCTCCTCCAGGTCGATGTAGGAGGCCACCGCGTCGTTGATGCGGGTCACGCTCTCGTCGAACTCCTTGCGCCGCGCGTAGACCAGCCCGATGCCCGGGTCCACCGCGGCCCGGTAGGCGTCGATCTTCTCGTGCACGGTGGGGCCGAAGGTCTGCAGGTGGCCGAAGAGCGGCTCGAGGTCGGTCTTGAGGAAGCCGAGGACCCCCATCTCGTCGCCCGAGCGCAGCGTCACCTCGATCTCGGCGGTGGACCCGTCGATGCGATGGGTGAGCTGGTCGAGGATGGGCAGGGGCCGGATCTCGTACGCCGCGCGCAGCACCTCACGGGCGAGGCCGAGCTGGGTGAGCAGGTCGGCCTGGATGGCCCAGGCGCGGTGGGTGGAGGAGCCGCGGATGTCCGACACCGCGTACAGGGGGTGGACGTCGCGGAACACGATCGGCTCCATCTCGCGGTTGGGCTCGCTCTCCACGGAGTGCCGGTCCATCGTCTCCAGCACCGCCTTGCGGAACCGCCACTCCACCACCGGGTGGATCGCGGTGAACTGCTCCTTGATGAAGCCCTCCACCCGCGAGTGCAGCTCGTCCACGCTCCGCCGCACCGCCACCGAGAAGAGCGGCAGCACCTCGAGCAGCCGCGGCGCGAGCAGCGTGTTGATGTCGCCCGGGCGCGGGGAGCTGAGGCTCAGCGTGCCGATGAGCTGCCCCTGGTAGTGCAACGGGGCCACCACCAGGCTTCGCATGCCCTTCTGGAGGATCATCTCCTCCTTGGGCGAGCGCGGACTCATGGTGGCGAGATCCTCGACGAAGATCGGCTGGCCCTTCACGACCGCCTTCTCGAACACGGACCCGGTGTAGTCCTTCGTCTTCCCGCGCACCGAGCTCGCGAAGATGCAGCCCTGGCCGTGATCGAGCAGGTGGCCGGAGTTGAGCACCAGGATGCGCTCCCCCTCGACCGCGGCCAGGCTCAGGTGGAGGTCCGCGCGACGGAACAGGGTCCGCAGCTTGTCCTGCAGCTTCGCGAAGCGCGCGTTCGAGACGATGGACTCCTTGTCGATCAGGTCGCGCTTGATCGAGGAGAGCACCTCCTGGTCCGTCACGTCCAAGGCCTTCACCACCGTGAAGCCGGTGAATCGGACGCTGCCCGGCGGGATCAGGGCCTTGAGGCCTTCGAGGTCCACCCCCTGGGCGTTGAGACGCGCGCGCATCTCGTCGGACAGGGGCGGCAGCGGGCGCAGGGCCTCCACGTCCACGAAGCGGCCGTCGAACTGGATCTTGAAGTGGCGATCCAGCCCGGTCTCGGGCTCCGGCATGGTCAGGATCAGCGGGTAGTCCACCGGGAACTTGATGCCGTGCAGGCGCTCGAGGATCAGCGCGTAGGCGTTCAGGAGGCGGAAGTCCTTCAGCGCGCTCATCTCGAGATTGAGCCGGCCGTAGAGCACGCCGTCCGCGCCCATGATGTTGTCGAAGGCGCTGGTGCCGTAGACCCCGCGGAGGGTGAACGGGATGAGCGCGCCCATGTGGGCCTGGTCCCAGAACACCGGGGGGAACACCGCCCCCATCAGCCCGTCCACGAGCTCCCCGTGCTCGTCCAGGAGGGTGATGTCGTCGATGGGCCCGAGCAGCGCGGGCACCTGGTGCACCCGCGTCATGAGCGAGCGCGCCATCTCCCCGCACACCGACGGGTCCTTGGCCTGCTCGTCCCAGTAGCGGATCAGCGAGGCCAGGCTCAGGCGGCTCTCGAAGGGGAAGTCGCGCTCGAAATCCGGGGTGAGCTTGGTGGTGCCTTCGTTCGTCATGCCCATCATTCTACTCCAGCCCGCTAGCCCGCGGCGGCGGGCAGGCCCGCCGGCGCCGCGGTCTCGCGGGGCGTCCGGTTCACCGGTGCTTCCTTGATCGCCAGCGCCATCGGCACGGCCAGGAACGCCATCAGGGCGGCCGAGGTGAAGGCCCAGGTGTAGGAGCCGGTGGCGGTGAAGATCCAGCCGCCCACCGCCGCGCCGAGCGCCGCGCCGGCCTGGTGCGCGAAGAAGATCCAGCCCGACAGCGTGCCCACCGAGTAGCGGCCGAAGATGTTGGCGGTCAGGGTGGTGGTGGGCGGGACGGTCGAGATGTAGTTCAGCCCGAAGATCGCGGCGAAGATGTGGAGCGACGGCACGTTCCAGACGTACAGCAGGAACAACAGCGACAGGCCGCGCACGCCGTAGTAGAAGGCGAGCGGGCCCTTGCGCCCGAAGCGGTCGCAGATCCAGCCCGAGAGCACGGTGCCGAGGATGTTCATGGCGCCCATCACGCCCAGGGCCTGCGCGGCGTGCATCTCGGAGAAGCCGTGCTCGGCCGCGTGCGGCACCAGGTGGGTCAGGACGAGCCCGTTGGACGTGTACCCGCACACGAAGAAGCTGCCGGCCAGGAGCCAGAACGCGGGGACCTGGATCGCGTCCCCGATGCCGGTCCGGCCCTCCGGCGGCGCCGCCATGCCGCCCGCCGGGATGGCCTGGCCCGCGCCGAAAGCCTTGAGGCCCTTCTCCGCCGGGTCGTTCCGGATGAAGAGCAGCGTCAGCGGCACCGCGACGACGAAGAGGAGGATGCCGAGCCAGATGAACGACTGCCGCCAGCCGAAGGTGAGCGTGAAGATGACCGCGAGCGGGACGATGACGAGCTGGCCCGCCGACATCGCGCCGCCGATCACGCCCATCACGAGCCCGCGCCGGCCCTCGAACCAGCGCGCGGCGACGGTGGCGGCGGTGGACATGCCGACCCCGCCCGAGCCCAGCGCCATCAGCACGCCGGCGGTGAGGTAGACCTGCCAGAGCGCGGTGACCTGCGAGGTCAGGATCGTGCCGATCCCGAGCAGGACGACGGAGAGCATGATGACCCGGCGCGGGCCCCAGTGGTCGGCGAGCCAGCCCACGAACGGGCCGGCGGCGCCCAGCAGCAGGAGCGAGAGCGCGGCGGCGCCCGAGAGCGCGGCCCGGTCCCAGCCGAACGTGGCCTCCATGGGCTTGATGAACACGCCGAACACGGCCCGCAGGCCGGAGGCCAGCAGCATGACGACCACGAGGGCGCCCAGCACCACCCACGCGTAGTGCACTCCGCTCCGCGATTCCTTCACCCGGTCCTCCCGATCATAGAGAAACCCCACCACCTTACGCCGACCCCCTTTGGATGCCAAACTGGTGGGCCCGGGATTCAGCCGATCCGGGTGTACAGTGGCGGGAACAATGGCGACGCGACGCGTACTTATCGTCGACGACGAAGCCCTGGTCCGGAAGACGCTCTCGGACATCCTCCGCGCGATGCGTTATGTGGATACCCTGGAGATCGAGGAGGCGTCCAGCGGCCGCGAGGGCCTGGACGCGGTGGTGCGCCAGCGGCCGGACCTGGTGCTGCTCGATCTGCAGATGCCGGGGATGAGCGGTCTCGCGCTGCTCAAGCAGATCCGCGAGGTCGAGCCGCGGCTGTCCGTGATCGTGATCAGCGCCACGCAGGAGAACAAGATGAGCTCCGAGGCGCTGCGCAACGGCGCCGTCGCGTACCTGCCCAAGCCGTTCGATCCACGTCACGTCGAGATGCTCGCGACGACGTTTCTGGACTCGAGCAAGCCGCGCCCGCCGAAGCCGATTCCCGGCGCGCGGTGACCCGTCCCACCGCGCACCTTCTGCGCCCGGCGCGGGCAGCTTTCGCATAGACACCCGGCGGACGTCCGTCCTGTCGTGGCGCCGACAAATACCGCGCCTCGAACCGGGCATTCCCGCGCAACTCCCCGGGAAGCGCCGGCTGGGGCACGCTGGCAGGGGGCTTGCTCTCTTCGGATGGTATGCAGGCGCCCATGCAATCCAAGCGCGTTCTCGTGGTGGATGACCAGACCCCGGTGCGGGAGCTGGTCGCGGCGGTGCTCGCGGCGGACGGCCACTCGGTGGAGACCGCACGCGACGGCGCCGACGCGCTCCGGCTGCTCGACTCCGCGAAGCCCTACGATCTGATCGTGAGCGATCTGAAGATGCCGAGCCTCGACGGGCCCAGCCTCTACCTGGAGCTGACCCGGCGGTTTCCGGATACGCGCCCGCACCTGCTTTTCATCTCGGGCTTCGTGGATTCGCCCGAGTACTCGGGGTTCCTCCACGGCACGCAGGTGCAGGTGCTGCTCAAGCCGTTCGCGGTGGACGATCTCTCCCGCACGGTCCAGGGCCTGATCGGCTCGTAGTTCTTCTGGACGCGGGCCGATCGCCGCGTCATCATGCCGTCGATGCCCACCTTCTCCGACGTGCTCCGTGCGCGGCTGTCGCGCCGGAGTCTCCTGACCTCCGGCCTGGCCGCGGCCGGCCTGGGCTGGCTGGGGCCGGTGGCCTGGGCGGGCAGCCCGCTGGGCTTCACCGGCGTGCCGGCGTCGTCGGCCGACACGCTGGTGGTCCCGCGCGGCTACGTGGCGGAGGTCCTGTATGCCTGGGGCGATCCGATCTCGGATGGCCCCGCCTTCAAGCCGGACGCGAGCAACAGCGTGGACGATCAGCTCCGCCAGGCGGGCATGCACCACGACGGTATGCGGTTCTTCCCGCTCCCCGCCGGCCAGACCGGCTCGACCCACGGGCTGCTCGCCGTCAACCACGAGTACACGGACGACGGCCTGCTCCACCCGGACGGCATGCTGACCTGGACCGCCGAGAAGGTACGCAAGTCGCAGGCGGCCCACGGGGTCTCGGTGATCGAGATGCGGATGGACCGTGACCAGTGGCGCGTGATCCGGCCGTCGCGCTACGCGCGCCGGGTGACCGCGGCGACTCCGATGGGGCTCACCGGGCCGGCCGCCGGGCACCCGTGGATGCAGACCGCCTTCGATCCGGCCGGCCGCACCGTGCTCGGCACGATGAGCAACTGCGCGATGGGCTACACGCCGTGGGGCACCTATCTCACGTGCGAGGAGAACTTCCAGTTCTACTTCGTCAACCGCTCCGGGAGCGTGCCCGCGCTGCAGCAGCGGTACAACATCACCGATCGGGGCGGCGGGTACCGCTGGCACGAGTTCGACGAGCGCTTCGATGCCGCGCGCCATCCCAACGAGCCGAATCGCTTCGGCTGGGTGGTGGAGATCGACCCGTTCGATCCGTCGCGCCCGCCCGTCAAGCACACCGCGCTGGGCCGCTTCAAGCACGAGGGGGCCGCCCTCGCGGTGGCGCCGGACCAGCGGGTCGCCTTCTACATGGGCGACGACGAGCGCTTCGAGTACGTCTACAAGTTCGTGAGCCGCGATCCGGCCGGCCGGAACGCGCTCGAGCACGGCACGCTCTACGCGGCCCGCTTCGACGCCGACGGCACCGGGGTCTGGCTCGAGCTGGCCCCCGGACGGAACGGGCTCGACACGGGCGCGGGCTTCCCGAGCCAGGCCGAGATCTGCATCGCGCCGCGCCTGGCCGGGGAGATCGCGGGGGCGACCCGGATGGACCGCCCGGAGTGGATCGCGGTGCACCCGACGACCGGCGAGGCCTACTGCGCGCTGACCTACAACGAGACGCGCGGCCAGGCCGGGCGCCCGGGGCCGGACGCGGCGAATCCGCGCGCGGAGAACGTGTACGGTCACATCATCCGCTGGCGCGAGCGCGGCGGCGATCCGACCGCGACGCGCTTCGAATGGGACGTCTTCATCCTCTGCGGCGATCCCGCGAACGCCGACCCGGCCCGGCGCGGGGACATCAAGGGCGACGTCTTCGGCTCGCCGGACGGCCTCTGGGTGGACGGGCGCGGCGTGCTGTGGATCCAGACCGACGTGACCACCCGGCTCCTCCACAAGGGTGACTACGCGGGCATGGGCAACAACCAGATGCTGGCCGCGGATCCGGTCACGCGGGAAGTGCGGCGGTTCCTCACCGGCCCCCGCGGCTGCGAGATCACCGGGGCCACCGGCACGCCGGACGGGCGGACGCTCTTCGTGAACATCCAACATCCGGGGGAGACGCCGAGCGAGCGGAGTCACCCGTCCACCCCGCAGGGGGTCAGCGCGTGGCCAGATGGGCCGAGCGGAGGACGTCCCCGCTCGGCCACCGTGGTGATCCGCCGCGCCGACGGCGGCGTGATCGGCGCCTAG